>JAAHIC010000564.1 GCA_010671965.1 Leptolyngbya sp. SIO4C5 | reverse complement strand
ACCATTTGCAAAGGCTGGCTCAAAGCTTGAGTAGCTTATTTTCAGAGCCTAATTTAGGTGTGAGGAATCGAGATATGACGCGACTAGCCATTTGCCAAACAATAGAGCGGAGGTGGAGAGGATGGTCTTTTGGGACAAGAAACCTGCTGGCTGGTCTACTTGTCTGCGGTACTGCCGAACTGTTTGGCTTTGTGGGCGTAGCCCTAGCCACGCAGTCTGAGCCGTCAGCGCTGAATCCAGCAAAATCTCAAGCGGCCACCGCTACAACCCGTCCGTCCACAGCAGTTTCTGGCTTAAGCAGCTTAGCCTCGCAGCTCCACAGTCAAGGTTTATCTAACCTCACAGCGGCTTCGCTGGCCCCTGAAGCTGCGCCCGCACCTGCCCTATCAACACTTAATCAGACTGCCGCTGCCGCTTCGGGGCAGCAGCCCGCTACAGCAGCGCCGCCGGTTCTGGCCCAAGGGGCGACTTTGCCAGACATTCAGGGGCACTGGGCCCAGGCGTTTATTCAGCCCCTGGTGCAGCGACAGATTATCAAAGGTTTCTTAGACGGCACATTTCGGCCCAACCAGCCGGTAACGCGGGTGGAGTTTGCCGCTTTGGTGCGGCAGGCTTTTTCCGGCTCGGCGGTGCGATCGCCCATTGACTTCACCGATGTTAACCCCAGCTATTGGGGTTACGAAGCGATTCAGGCAGCGACTGCTCTGGGATTTCTCAGCGGCTACCCGGACGGCACTTTCCGGCCTAATCAGCCCATTTCGCGGGTGGAAGTTTTGCTGGCTTTAGGCAGTGGTCTAGGACTGACTACCTCAGCCGATGCCAGCACCGTTCTCATGCGCTATTACGCCGATGCTGGAGCAGTGCCGGACTACGCGCGATCGCGCGTGGCGGCTGTGACTGAAGATCAAATTGTGGTCAACTACCCTGACGTGGGGCTGCTTAGACCCGGTCAGCTAGCAACCCGCGCTGAAGTCGCTGCTTTTGTCTATCAGGCGCTGGTCGCTCGCGATCGCGCCCCTGCTTTAGCTGCCACCAACGCCGCCACTGACTACATCGTGGCTTACGAGCCACCGGGGCCGACTCTAGCCGAACTGCAGGCGATTCGCAATCAGCTCTTGTTGCCCGATACCCCAGCCGAGGTGCCGACCTTAGTTGTAGCTCCTACAGGAGCTTTGGGCATTCCTGGCTCGTCTGTCGGCTCGCCAACCGCCTTTGGCGCAGACTGGCGCGATGTCTTTTTTGGGGCCACATTCCAAGAGCGAACAAGATTCACCAATCGCTCAGATGGGGCTATCGGTTTAGGCTTTGGTCTAGGTGATGCGCGTAACCTGGTCGGCTTAGAAGTCGCTTTGGCCATTGTGGATCTGCGGGGTGATGCGTTTGAAGATGGCGGCGTCAGCTTCAAGCTGCACCGACAGTTTGAGGGCAACTGGGCCGTGGCGGTGGGCGTAGAAAACCTGATCACCTTTGGCGATCCCGATGGGGGAGAAAGCGGCTACGGCGTGGTGAGTAAGGTTTTCCGCCTGAGAGAAGATCCCAGCCAGCCTTTTAGCTCTGTAACGGCTTCCGTTGGCGCTGGGGGTGGGCGTTTCCGCCCGGAAGACAGTGATGATGATCTGGGTATTTTTGGCAGTGTCGGTGTCCGAGTCGTTGAGCCAGTTTCAGTAATCGCGGACTGGACGGGGCAGGACTTGAATCTAGGCGTCTCTGTGGCCCCTTTCCGCAACTTCCCCTTAGTGATTACGCCGGCCTTGGCCGATGTAACAGGGGAAGCAGGGGACGGCACTCGCTTCATTATGGGTGTTGGGGTCGGCACAAGGTTTTGATCTTTTGAAGCTCAAGGAGTCTCAGGAATGAAAGTATTTAGCCGTCCGCTAGGCTTTTCAGTCTTGGCAAGTTGTCTCATCATCGGATTGGGAAGTGCGCCTGCAGAGGCTCAAACGGGCAATGCCTCTGATGTCACTGGCAACATCATCACGACGAGTGACATTGCCGGTGGTGCTTTCCAGCCGCTGCCTTCTACCCCCGTGCGTGGCACGCCGGTCGCGGCAGCGATTGACGCTGCTCTAGATGAATCGATCGCCCGTCTAGCGGCAGGGACACTTGCCCCACCTGCCAATGGACTTGCCAGCGGCGTTACCGCTACCGACTATCGCAGCGCCCAAACAAGCCTGTATAGCCAGCTCGTATCTCCCGGTGGCAATGCGGCAGCACTGCAGAACAGCCTGATAGCTCAGGGGGCGCCGGCAGGGCCAACCCAGCAGCTAATGACTCGTCTAGTTAGTTTTTTATCTGGTAGTCCTGCGGCAGCCTCTCTGGGCGCTACGGTTCAGGCTTATAACGCCGTTGTAGGAGCCGCTGGTGCTGATTTTTTGACTAACATTCCGGCTGAGTTTCAGGTGATTCAAGCCCTGTTAGCAGAGGCCAATGACGCGGCGCTGAGCGCAGCAAATACTGCCCAATAGCGTAGTTCGACTCTGTCATTTACAGCCGTTTGGCTTTCCCGAACCCATTCACGAGGAGATAGCATGTTCGGGCAGTACCGATATCAGCTCGATAATTTGCCTGAGGCCGCGCAACAAGTGCGATCGCAGCTCTCGTCTTTGCCTCAAGCGCTGAAGCTCTGCATCATTACCCAGTTTTATCCACCGGACTATGCCGCGACCGGGCAGCTTATAGAGGATCTAGCCCAAAATTTGGGCCAGTTCAACATCGCAGTTGAGGTGTTTACCGGCCAGCCGGGCTATGCTTTTGATCAAATCTCAGCCCCGGCAGTAGAAAGATCGGAGCGGCTGGTGGTAAAGCGATCGCCTATTGCTCGACTCTGGTTCAATCGAATTCGCGGTAAAGCTATTGGCGGTCTGCTATTTTGCTGCCATGCCATTTTTTATCTGCTACGGGCTGCTCGCCGCCACGACGTGCTGTTGGTGACGACAGCGCCGCCCTTTTTACCGCTCTTGGGCTACCTAGCGCAGCGATATTTAGGTTTGCCCTATGTCTGTTTGCTCTACGATCTCTATCCAGACATTGCGATCGCTTCTCAGGTTATCCCTGCCCATCACTGGCTCGCTCGCTCCTGGCGCCGGGTCAACTACAAGATCTGGCAGCGATCTCAGGCAATTATTGTTCTTAGTCCGGCCATGAAGCAGCGAATTGTGGACTATCACCCGGAGCTAGCCACCAAAGTTTCAGTGATTCATAATTGGGCCGATCCAGAACAAATTGTGCCCATTGCCAAAGATCGCAACTGGTTTGCCTGGAAACACAATTTAGTTGAGCCATTCACCGTTCTATACTCTGGCAATATGGGGCGCTGCCATGATTTAGAAACCGTGATGAAGGCAGCGACCTACCTCCGCCATAAACCCATTCAATTTGTCTTTATTGGGGGGGGAGTTCAGCGCCATCAGTGCCAAGAAAAAGCTCAAAGTTTAGGCCTGACCAACTGCCTGTTTTTGCCTTATCAGACCCGTGATACATTGCCCTATTCCCTAACGGCTTGTGACCTTTCTCTAGTCACAATTCGCAGCGGATTTGAAGGCTTGGTTGCTCCCAGCAAATTCTATTCTTCCTTAGCGGCAGGCCGTCCTATTGCAGTTATTAGCGAGAAAAATTCTTCCCTGGGGCAACTGGTTAAAAAAACTGGCTGCGGGGCTGTTTTTGAACCGGGCGATGCCAAAGCTCTGGCTAAGTTTATTCGCTATCTTAGTCTCGATGCCTCTGCTGCCCAGCAGATGGGAAAAAGGGGAAGATTTTGCTTTGAAAAGAGCTTCACGA
>JAAHIC010000563.1 GCA_010671965.1 Leptolyngbya sp. SIO4C5 | reverse complement strand
AGGTTCCGGCTTCATTATTGACCCCAGCGGTAATATTTTGACCAATGCTCACGTGGTAGACGGGGCCGACCGGGTAACGGTGACGCTCAAAGATGGGCGTCAGTTTGAGGGGACTGTTGAAGGAGAAGACGAAGTTACTGATTTAGCCGTCGTCAGAATTAATGCCGGTAGCGAAGATCTACCGATTGCGGCTTTAGGCAACTCTGATCAGGTAGAGGTGGGAGACTGGGCGATCGCCGTTGGCAATCCCCTCGGTTTAGACAATACGGTCACCCTAGGCATAGTCAGCACCCTGAAGCGATCGAGCGCAACCGTAGGCATTCCTGACAAGCGATTAGAATTCATCCAAACCGATGCGGCGATTAATCCGGGTAACTCCGGCGGGCCGCTGCTGAATCAAAATGGTGAGGTCATTGGCATCAATACGGCCATTCGGGCCGATGCGATGGGCATTGGCTTTGCGATTCCGATCAACAAGGCCAAGGAAATTAAGGATCGGCTGGCTCGCGGCGAACAGATTGCCCATCCCTATTTGGGCGTTCAAATTGCGACCCTGACCCCCGACATTGCCCGACGCAACAACGAAGATCCCAACTCTAGCTTTACCCTGCCAGAGGTAAACGGTGCCCTAGTAGTGCGGGTAATTTCCGGTACCCCTGCCGCCGATTCTGGTCTGCGGCGCGGCGACGTCATCACTGAAGTGGAGGGCAAGACCATCAGCACCTCCGATCAGCTCCAGGCTCAGGTAGACCGCAGTGAAGTCGGTAAAGCGCTGCAAATCAAGGTCAGACGCGGCGATCAGATTCAGCGCCTAGCGGTGAAAACAGCGGCTTTAGAAAGCGATCGCTAGACTGCATTGACAGCATTGCCCAGGCTTGAAATCCTGGGCAATGCTGCTTTAGCTGCTTTAGATAAGAGGTTCTAGCGGTCGTGGTGAACCTACAAAGCTGGCATTAATTCAGCATAGACAAGAGGCTGAGCTGGCCGTCATCTCGCTTGGGCTGGGAGCGACGGCGGGGCTTGAACGGCTTGATATTGACATGAGCCACAAACCAGGTGCGCAGCATTTGGGCCTGAGCAGGACTGAGCCTTTCTAGGTCAAGCGCGGCTGGAAACAGGGCTGCAACGGGCGGCTGTAGCCAGGTCAGGTCAGCAGCATAGCGATCGCTGCCAAACGGGGTCAGATCTTCTGGCAGCCTCGCCAAAAATGGCACGATATTCGGCGTATTGAGAAAGGGATAGCGCTGCTGCTCTAGCTGTTGAATACGGTATTGGCGAGCTTGCTGATAGTTCAAGATCGGCCGGGGATAGCCGTTGAGAGCGGGCGGACTACCAAGCTGTTCCGGCGGCAGGTGCGCCAGTTCGGGCAGCCAGCGTTTGATAAAGGCACCGTCTGGATCGCAGCGATCGACGGCTACCTGGCCGGGATTGTAAATGCGAGTCCAGGTTTTATCGACACAGTGGGTGACGCCCGCCTGCATGGCCCACTGATAGTGATCAATCGGGCAGTCACCGTCGATTAAATGCCGCATAAAGTGCAGCGCCCCCAGTCGCCAGTCCATACCCAGCAGATTGCTCAAAAAGCTGGCATAAATGGCCCGTGAGCGAAAGTTGAGCGCCTGATAGCCGCCCGTGGCCTGCAGGCAGCGCGCAGCCGCATCCACAATCGGAAATCCGGTTTGCCCCTGCTGCCAGGCCCGGTAGAGGTCTTCGTCAAAGTCCCAGCCGTCTTGGTCAAAAACCGCGTAGAGCGATCGCAGTTCGAGCTGGGGCAAATAGCGAAACCGCTGGGTGAAGCCGCTGGCCCAGCGCAGCCGGGAAATAAGCTGTTTATGGCTGCGCTGAACGCGCCTATCGTTGTCATGCGGCGTTTGCCAAACGGTTTGGACACATTCTCGAATTGAAATGACGCCGAATTTGATGTGGGGACTCAGGCCCGTCGTGGCCTCAGCGCTGGGATAGGAAAGCTGCCAGTAGTAGCGATCGCGCTTATGCTCTAAAAATTCTTGCAGTAGCTGCCGCGCCGCTGGGGTACTGGCCGGCGGAATCTTTTTGTCATCGGGCTGATGTTCTAGCATCTGCAGAGCGGGCAGCGACTCGCTGGCGATGCCCACAGGTACCTGCACCTGCTGAGGAGTGGGCACCTGGGGCTGGCCCATCGCCTCAAACCAAAGATGGCGATACTGGGGATAAGGCACTAGCTCTGCAAGGCTGGCTGGCGGCTCGAACCAGCGGATTTTCATATTCTCATGGGCCAATGCTCGGTTTAGCCGCCCATCGCGCACGCGCCCATAGAGGCGTTCACAGTCCGTATAGGCGTAAATGCCCTCGGCCTCGGTTTCCCGAATTAGCGCTGGTAAAACCGCTACTGGATCTCCCGATCGCAAAATCAGCCGTCCGCCCCGCGATCGCAAATCAGCATCGAGCGATCGCAGACAGTCCAGCAAAAAAGCCACCCGCGCCGAGCCGGTTTCAGGGTGGTGCAGCAGGGCGCGATCGAAAATAAAGACCGGCACTACTTCACCCCGACGGACCGCCCGATACAGCGGTTCGTGATCGCTAATGCGTAGATCGCGGCGGAACCAGACAATCGTGCGGTTCATAGATAAGCCTCGTTCTTGACTTATCTTTACAAAAAAATCCTGTTCTTAACAGGGGGAATAGCCGGACCGAATGAGTAAAAATCTGCTTGTAAATTTCTGACAAAAGATTTACCACTTAAGTACAAGTGTACTAATATGGGGACGTTGGCCACTACTGGCTTTAGCACTCTACCCCCCGTAGCCCTGAGATAGCCCATTTTGCTATTTCTTTTGAAAGCGCTTCTGAGTGTTTGCCGCCAAGCATACTGGCTTCTAAACATCTCCAGCCGGGAGAAATCAGCATGGTTAATCACTCCAATTCTCAGCCTTCTCAGCAGCGTTATCTGGCCTCGCCCCCAGCCCGACCAGTCAACCCTGGTTTCCCGTCATCCTCCGTGCAGCCAGTGCCACGTCAGCGACTCCGCCGCCGTCGCCGCCGTCCTGCCAAGGCAGTGCTAGCTGGTGGATCCGTTTTGGCGCTGGCGGCGCTGATTATTTCACCCACACAGCGGCAAGCCCAACAGGCTCAGCCGGAAACCTGTACCCAGGTGATTCAGGATACAGCCCGCCTGTCTAGAGGAGAACTGAAACAGCTCCTCAGCCTGCCCCATGATTCCAGCCGCGCTGCTGTAGCAGATCTGCTGCAAGAGCCATATTGTCTGCTATCAGCCACTACAGAGTCGGGCCTAGAGCGACAGGCTTATCCCCTGGAGTTTGATATCGATACCTGGTTTGTGGTGGAGTATGCGGGCGATCGCTACGTGGGTTACGACTTTAGCTTTCGTAAATAGGGGGTCACATGCGGCTTAGTCCTTCAAGAGTTTGGGCTCAAGGTCTGGGGATAGGCAGTTTGTGGCTGCTGGCAAGCTGTAGTCAATCAGCACCGCCACCGGCACGTCAGGTCACGATTCATCAGAACTGGGCTTTGCAGCCAGGTAGCGAAATTGCTGGCTATCGCATCAGCGGCAGTCTTGGCGATATCTCGATTGAGCTGAACGGAAAGGCCGCCCATGCGCCCTTTGACGGCAAAGTCCAGCCCAGCGCAGCCAACTGCGTCATGTTTTCTAGCCCGGAAGTACCTGCTTATCTGTTTCGCCTCTGTGGTTTGAAAAATGCGCGGTTAGGAGACATCAAAGCCGGAAATCAGGTAGGTACGGGAGAAACGCTGCAGTTTGCAGCCCTGCGCAAGCAGCCAAACGG
>JAAHIC010000562.1 GCA_010671965.1 Leptolyngbya sp. SIO4C5 | reverse complement strand
ATCCCCTCTGTGTAGCTGTGCTAAAATTCCCCGTCGCGGCTTCACTCGCTGTATTAGCGCGGCTGGAGCGTAGCGGAAGCGGCGCGGAACTTCTTAAAGGCTGGAGCGGCGGCTGGAGCGCAGCGGCGCAATTTCTTTATCGGTCTGTAGAGAATGATAATCAGCCTGCAGAGCTTCATAGTCTGCCTCCAACAGTTCTAGATCCTGCATTAGGCGAGACTTACGGGCCTGAAGCTGCTCAATCTCTGAGACTAACTGCCCGGAAAACTGCTGCTGAAACTGATCTAAATCTTGCCGTAGCTCCTTTAGAATGGCTGCCGGATCCTGGGCAGACGCTTTTGGCTGATTTGGTAGATCGTCTTGCTGCCCCATGAGTTGAGAATTTTGAAAAAGTTCGTCCACTAAACCAAGCTTTCTAGATCGGCTGATTTAGAAAGTTCCACAAACTGTTGTTGTTATTTTGCGCAAAAACTGGCTAAAGATCTCACTCAATCTTACTGGATTGATTTTGAGCAAAGGTTTGTAACGGATCGATAATTTTATTGCGCGGATACAGATTGTCTGATGCCTATACTAAAGGAACAACTGCTCTAATGAATGCTATGGTTGCCACCGGCCAGTCAACGGCAATATCAATAATCTTATAGATAGCTAGAAAATCCGCCGACAAAAACAGAATGGGTCAGGCCTCAGCGAACTGCTAGCTTAGGCGATCATCTCATCAGAGATAAACCAGATCTGGGAGTCACAGTGAAATGTTAGGCTGACTCTGAAGTTTTTGCCCTAAGGCATTAACACATCAACAAGCTGCTGCTCAGCGGCGGTCAGAGCTTCCTGCAGCTTCTCCGGCTGTCGCCCCCCGGCCTGAGCCAAGTTGGGCCGACCGCCGCCGCCACCGCCGCAGCGCTTCGCAATGCCGCCAATGAACTTGCCTGCCTGAAGTCCTTGCTTGACCACCATCGGACTAAACGCCGCCACCAGGCTAACCTTACCTGCATCGGGCACTGAGCCAAGCACCACTGCCCCTTCGCCCAGCTTTTGCAACAGGCGCTCAGCGGCCCCTTTCAGCGCTTCAGCATCAACGCCTTCTAGCTCGGACACCAGAACTTTAAAGTCGCCAACGGGCTTAGCGCTGTCTGCAAGCTGAGCCGATTTAGCCTGGGCCAGCTCGGACTTAAGAGCGTCTAGTGCTTTCTGGGCATTTTTTAGCTCTGATTGGAGGTTAGCCACCCGTTCTGGCAGCTCTTCCGGCTTGACCTTAAAGCGATCGCTCAGCTCTCGTACTACCTGATCCCGTAGGTTGAGATAGTCCAGTACGGCTGGCCCTGCTACCGCCTCAATCCGACGCACGCCAGCGGAGATACCCGACTCCGAAATAATCTTAAAAGCACCAATTTCAGCCGTATTGCTGACGTGGGTACCACCGCACAGCTCCATTGAGACGCCCGGAAAGTCAATCACGCGCACCTCATCGCCATACTTTTCGCCAAACATGGCGACGGCCCCTTTAGCCTTAGCTTCAGCGATCGGCATCAGCATCACGTCGGCTTGGTGGCCTTCAGCTATCCAGGTGTTGACCTGCTCCTCGATCTGCTGCAGGTCTGCCGGGGTAAGGGCACGGGGACAGTTGAAGTCAAACCGTAGGCGATCAAAGTCTACCAGTGAACCCGCCTGGGAAATAGAGTTGTCCACAATTGTCTTCAGGGCTGCCTGGAGCAAATGGGTTGCCGTGTGATTGGCCTGAGCGCGGCGACGACAGGCTCGGTCAATCTGCGCCGAAACCCCGTCACCAACGCGGACTTGCCCCCGCTCAATCCGACCAAAATGGACAAAAATCTCGCCTTCTTTCTTAACATCCTCAACTCGAATCAGCAGATTGTCGCCAGAGAGATAGCCGCGATCGCCAATCTGGCCGCCAGATTCAGCGTAGAACGGCGTTTGCGATAGAACAACTTGCACTTCGGCTCCGGCCTCAGCCTGTTCAACTGATTGGCCTGCAATCAAAATGGCTTCCACCGGACTATCAACAGTCGCGGCAGTATAGCCTAAAAATTCAGTCGAGTGAATATGCTCGGCTAGCTTATCTAAGCTGCCCTGCACTGTTAGATCAATGGTTTCGTGGGCCGCCCGCGATCGCGCTTTCTGCTGCGCCATCTCGGCCTGATAACCCGCTAAGTCAACGCTCAGCCCTTGTTCGGCGGCTATTTCTTCAGTTAGCTCCACCGGAAAGCCGTAGGTATCGTAGAGGACGAAAGCATCTTCCCCGGAAATTTGCGACTGTTTGGCGGCGATCGCCTGTTGGATAATTTCAGCCAGCAGCTTTTCGCCGCGATCGAGAGTTTCTAAAAAGCGCTTTTCTTCTCGCTCTAGCTCGGCTTTAATCGCAGTGGCTCGCTCCTTCAGATTGGGGTAGGCAGCCGCCATCAGGCCAATCGCTGACTCTGCCACTTCGACCGTAAAGGGGCGATCGATCCCTAACAGCCGCCCATGCCGCACCACGCGGCGAATTAAACGGCGCAGCACGTAGCCGCGTTCCTCATTTGAGGCTTTGACGCCATCAGCAATTAGGTGGGTGACAGCTCGGACATGATCGCCGATGACTTTGAGCGAAGTTTTTGTCGCTTCACTGGCTTGGGCATAGCCGATCTGCGCGATCGCGGCTGCCGTTTGAATAATCGGAAAAATTAGATCGGTTTCGTAGTTATTGGGCTTTTGCTGCAAAATTTGAGCCATGCGCTCTAGCCCTAAACCTGTGTCAATATTCTGATTTTGCAGCGGTGTCAGCGTGCCTTCGCTGTCCCGGTTGTACTGCATGAAGACCAGGTTGTAAAACTCGATGAAGCGGCTATCATCTTCTAGGTCAATGTCCTGATCGCCTTTCTCAGGCTGGAAGTCATAGTACAGCTCAGAGCAGGGACCACAAGGCCCCGTAGGCCCTGCCGCCCAAAAGTTGTCTTCAGCGCCCATACGAATGATGCGATGGGCCGGAATACCGACCTGATCGCGCCAAATGGCAAACGCCTCATCATCATCTGCAAAAACGCTAACCACGACTTGTTCCGGCGGCAAACCAAAAACCTGCGTGGAAAGTTCCCAAGCCCAAGCGATCGCCTGTTCTTTGAAATAATCGCCAAAGCTGAAATTGCCCAACATCTCAAAGAAAGTATGGTGCCGTGCCGTACGGCCCACATTTTCAATGTCGTTGGTGCGAATGCACTTTTGTGAACTGGTAGCTCGATCAAAGTTTGCCTGTCGCTGTCCTAGAAAAATTGGCTTGAAGGGCAGCATTCCTGCAATCGTTAGCAGAACCGTGGGGTCTTCAGGAATCAGCGAAGCGCTAGGCAGCACTTCATGCCCACGCTCTGCGTAAAAAGACAGAAACTGCTGGCGAATTTCTGCACCACTTAGCATACTGGGTTGAGACTGAGACCGAGAAACAGGCATGAACGGCTTAGGTATGGATTTTAGAATGTGGATTTTTAGATTTCTATTCTGAACGATATTTGTCAAAAAGCTCAATCTTAAGATTTCCAGCCCACCGATATAGGTGAGAGCGACTGAGGCTGTAATTTTAGTCAGATTGGGCAGAATACTGGCATACACTCAGTTATCTTGCCTTTAACCTAGCGATTACTTTAAGATTCCGGAGCCAGTGTATCTGACCTTGAAGTCAAACAGACTACCGCCATGCAGGCTGTGACAACATTCCTGCTGTTCGCTAATTGCACTGGTCTATTTGCTGAGCCTCCCCCAAAGCCCCTTTACCTGATTTTGCTATGGCAGCGGCATAATCGAG
>JAAHIC010000561.1 GCA_010671965.1 Leptolyngbya sp. SIO4C5 | reverse complement strand
TGGGAGGATTTCAAGATTTTCAGTGCTGGTCGATCCCCAGTATGCCATTCATCATCGTGTGCCTGCCTCCTATCTATGCCCTTTAGTTCCTTAAAACGAAAGCTCCGCAAGTCTTTTCGTTTTCTTTGGCGAGAAACCACCTACGTCACGCCGCCTCGGGTCAATCGCTGGGTTAAGTGGTTGGCTCCTGGGCTTTTAGTCAAGCGCTGGCTGTTTCTCAGCACTATTGGCGTTTTACTGGTAGGCACTGGTCTGGCTATCTGGCTCAAACTAACGCCGGTTTTTTATACCGTGCAGTTCTTGGGGGCACTGCTCCGCCTGATCAGCACGATTATTCCCAACTACATCAGTGGCCCGCTGGGAATTTTAATTGGGGTACTGTTAATTCTATGGGGTCAGACCCGTACGCTGGGCGCTATCACTGAAGTCCTGATGCCCGGTAGCGAAGAAGGGCTGGTCGATGTGCTGATGAATCAGCGGCGACTGCATCGCGGCCCCAAAATTGTGGTTATTGGCGGGGGCACAGGGCTTTCCACCCTGCTGCGCGGGCTGAAGGACTACAGCGCTAACATCACAGCAATTGTTACCGTGGCCGACGATGGCGGCTCTTCCGGGCGGCTGCGCCGAGAGATGGGCATTTTGCCGCCGGGCGATATTCGTAACTGCCTAGCAGCTCTAGCCGATGAAGAAAAGCTCTTGACAGAGCTGTTTCAATATCGTTTTAGTGGCGGCAGCGGTCTGTCTGGGCACAGCTTTGGCAATCTGTTTTTAACCGCTATGAATAACATTACGGGGGACGTGGAACAGGCGATCGCGGCCAGTTCTCAAGTCTTAGCGGTGAGGGGGCAGGTGCTGCCCGCCACCCTGAGCGATGTGCGGCTGTGGGCTGAACTCAAAGACGGTCGCCGCATCGAAGGGGAATCCAATATTACGGAGGCCAAAGGCCAGATTGTCCGCATTGGTTGCGCTCCAGCCAATCCCCCTGCGCTGCCAAGGGCGCTAAAGGCTATTGATGAGGCAGACTACATTATCATTGGCCCCGGCAGCCTCTACACCAGTATTGCGCCCAACCTGCTGGTGCCTGACATTGCCGCCGCCATCGCCCGGCAAAATGTGCCCCGCATCTATGTCTGTAACATCATGACTGAGCCGGGTGAAACCGAGGATTTTAGCGTTTCAGATCATATTCGAGCGCTCGATCAGACCTGCGGGCGATCGCTGTTTGACGCAGTACTGGTGCAAAAGCGATTGCCTACCGGAGAGATTCTAGAGCGCTATGCCCAAGAAGGTGCCCAACCCGTCACTTTTGATCGCGATACCGTCATTGCCTCAGGCCGCCGCATTGTCCTCGCTAATGTGATGAAAGTGGACGAAAAAAGTGGTTCAATTCGCCACGACCCGCATCGACTGGCCCGGGTTTTACTGCGCTGGTATTCGCGCACCCAGGGAATTTGGTAGCCTATTGGCGACCTTATTCACAGAGCTACATTTGATCTGGGTTATCTGTCAGCGTAGGTCGCATCAGGCTTGCCGTTGGCGTCACGCCGGTCAGAGTCAGGGTGTATTCGATCAGGCTGCCGCCGTCCCCTTCCCAGCCGATAACCTGCCGTTCGCTGTCAAATATCGGATCGTTGTCATAGGTGGTTACAGCAATGTAGTACAGGCCGGTTCGCGGCACCAAAAAGCCGCTGATTTGTGATTGCAAGCTGATCAAATCGTCATTCTCAGCTAAAAGCTGTCCTTCACTGTTGAAGAGGAATAGCTGCGAGTCATCGTCCTGATAGAGACTTCCTGGCAAAACATCAGTGACATCCACCGCAAGCGTCACTCGATCCCCTAGCCCAGCGACAAAGCTATAGACCTGATAGTTGCTGCCTACTTCCCCAGCCACTACGCCTGAGCCATTGCGGGTATCAATTGGCGTGGCTGGCGATAGCGCCGGGATGTCCGTTTGACTGCGTAAGCTGACGCCAGCGAGGGGCAAAATTGGCCGAAAAGACTGATTGCGCCCCTGTCCCGGTCGATAGTAGAGATTGGCAAACAAAGCTTCATAGGCCTTTGCCCACTCCACTGGGCGATCGGGCAAGTTGACTGCACCAGCCGTAATGGTTTGAGCTAAGACCGCTTCACAATCTGCATCAGGCCGGACTACCATGCGGCGAGTTTGATAGGTTTGGAGCTGACGACGGAGCTGAATCATGCGGTTCCGTTCGCCAAAGGAAATTTCGTTTGAGCCAATTAGCGGGTCAATTAGATCTAGCGCATAGCCCCACGCATTTAAACAGATTGCTAACTGCAGCTCTTGTCGGAGCTGACTAGCTGGAATACTCTGCGCTCTGACAGTCCACGTCAAACTGCTGAGGGCGATCGCCCCTAGCCCAGTAATCACCATCAATAATTTCATCGTTTAATCTGCCTAAAGGTAGGCTAAGCTTTTTGTGGCATTGTGCTTCAGAGTTTACCGCACACGCTTGCTCAGGGGTGTTATCTATCTTGTTTTTGACAATCATCTAGCTCAGCGCTTTAGATCAATCAAAAATCTGCGTCCTGTTTGCCAGAGGCTTGTTGAGAAGACGAGCTGTCCATAGCTTAATCAAGACGCTATTTGGGCAACCTAATCGCAAGATGTCTTTAAGGATTGCCGTATTTTTACTGATTGAGCTAAGCCTCACTGAGCTTAGATAGCAAATATGATTGATACTAGTCGCGTTGCCCCTCGCGCAGAAAACTTCAGACAAACAGAGTCTTCGATGGATTCAAGCCAGAATCAACAGCTTAAATTGCTGGTTGTCGACGATGAGCCGGATAATCTGGACTTGCTCTATCGAACTTTTCGCCGCGATTTCCGGGTCTTCAAGGCCGAGAATGGATTCGCAGCCCTGAAAGTTCTAGATCAAGAAGGAGAAATGGCGGTGATCATTTCTGATCAGCGCATGCCGCGGATGAACGGGACGGAATTTCTCAGCCGTACGGTTGAGCGTTTCCCGGATTCTATCCGCATTGTGCTGACGGGCTACACCGATGTCGAAGACCTGGTTGAGGCGATCAACTCAGGGCAGGTCTTTAAGTACATTACGAAGCCGTGGAATCCCGATCGGCTCAAGAACGTCGTTTTACAAGCTGCCGAAACTTACCGCGTTCTAAAGCAAAGAACCTTGGAGCTGAGCCGTGCCCTCAGTCGAGAATCCCTGTTCAACGAAGTGATGCGGGCGATTCGAGAGTCTTTAGACTACAACAGTATGCTGCAAACAATTGCAGAAACCCTGGGCAGTACCTTTAAAGCCTGCTGTTCTACCCTGACTCCGGTTAGTGAGGGATTTAAAACGCGCTATCACTGTCAGGTAGACGCTAAACGCTTCGTCTATATAGCCTCCGATAAGTCTACGGCTGAAGCCGAGCAGGCTCTGGCAGCCGCAGCGGTTTTAGAACAATCTCTCGACCTAAATGCTTCAGTCGGCAGCAGTCCCACCCAGCAGCGAGTGATTCAGCTCACCGATGAAGTCGCGCTTAATAGCCTCGTTGTTCCCTTTATTTATCAAAAAGACTGCCTAGCGATCGCCTATCTCCACCGCATCGGTAATCCCAACGCTTGGTCAGACGAAACTATCAACCTGCTCAACAGCGTTTCTGAACAAATTGCGCTAGCCATTTCTCAGGCGATGCTCTATCAGCGCATTCAGCTACAGACAGAGCAAATGCGGGCGGAGCTATCGGTGGCACGGCAAATTCAGACCAATCTGCTGCGCCAAAGCTGGCCGCATATTGAAGGGATACACCGGGTCTGAATGCGAATCCCTT
>JAAHIC010000560.1 GCA_010671965.1 Leptolyngbya sp. SIO4C5 | reverse complement strand
TGAAAAAATACGGCAGGCGTCTAAGCGAGTTAACTTAGATGCCTGCCGTATTTTTTCTCAGGCGATCAGACAGCCTGAACCTTTATCAGGAGACAACCAGACTAAAGAAGAGACAGATCTGATCGACGAATAGCCTACTTGGGTGGTCCTTTGCGATCGCGGTACCACTGTTGCAGCACCTCTCGGCAGACAGTTTGCCAGGGTAGTTTGTGTGTTTGGGCGGCTTGGGCACAGTCCTCATATTCTGGCTGAACATTGAGTAGCTGCCCAGTCTGAGCGTGGCGGGCAGTCTTGACGGCTATAGGGCCGTAGGGAGTTTTCAGCGTTTCTAGGGTTCTAGGCAGGCGATCGCGGGACTGAACGCTGCGGCGAATTCCCAAAGTTGTCGTTTCTTCAAACAAGACCGTCTCGCAGGCAGCAACCTGAGCGGGCAGGCAAATGACAGTGAGTAAAAGGCCGGGACGAGATTTTTTCATGCCTGCGGGCTGGCTAAATACGTCTAGAGCCCCGACCGACAAGAGCCGCTCAAACAGAAAGCCGACGGCTTGAGGACTCAAGTCGTCCACCTGCGTTTGTAGTTCAATTACCGTCTCTTCGACTGCGCCACTGTAGGCGGCGATCGCTTCTGGCTCAAAGGCAGCAGGTTGAGCCGCCCGCGAAGCGGTAGCCACTGCGGGCATTTCCAGAGTAGCCTTGCCGAGCCATAGCCGCAGCAAGTTGGGGATGGGCAAGTCACGTCCGCCCGCCCCTAAACCGATTTTCTGCAGCTGCATCGGTGGCGGTGTCCCAAACCCAGTGGCTAAAGTTGTGGCGATCGCCGCGCCGGTGGGCGTAACCAGCTCTTTTTGAATGCCGTTGCTGTAGATCGGCACCTGGCCCAGCTCAAACAGTTTGAGAACGGCAGGGGCCGGAACGGGAAGCTGACCATGAGCAGCGCGAATGAAGCCGCCGCCTGTGGGCAAGGCAGAGCAGTAAAGGGCGTCAATATCCAGCCAGTCTAGCCCTAAACAGGTTCCAACAATATCAACGATGGCGTCGGTTGCCCCGACTTCGTGAAAATGAACCTGATTGATATCAATGCCGTGAACAGCGGCCTCAGCTACTGCTAGCTGGCGAAAAATTGCCAAGCTCCAGGCGATCGCCCGCGCGGGCAAAGCAGCCTGCTGAATCAGCGCCTCAATCTCAGGTAGGTAGCGGCTATGGGCTGCTGTTCCAGAGTGAGCGTGCGCCTGCTCAGCCGGGTCTAAGCTTAGATCCACCCAAACTTTAGTCCCCGTCTGCCCCTGGCGGACAACCCGCTCCGCTCGCAGCGAGAACTCTGCCGCCATCGGCAGGTGAGCTAACTGCTCGCTGAGATAGCTTAGCGGCACCCCCATATCCACCAAAGCGCCCAAGCACATATCCCCCGCAATTCCAGTCGGACAGTCTAGATAGGCTAACGTTTTCATAAAATCCTTGAGCAAGTGGCGATCGCGCCGCCATCATAGAACCAAGCCAACCGGCGGGCGTAGCATTACATCTCAACAGCACTATGGCAACCCTATACAACGTTCATCACCAAACTCCCCAGACCCGAAAAATCGAGAAAATTCGGCAGGCACTGCAGCAGGGAGCTGTTATGCTCTACCCCACCGACACGGTTTACGCCATTGGCTGCGATCTCAATGTTAAATCAGCGGTTGAGCGAGTCAGGCAGCTCAAGCAGATGAACAACGATAAACCCCTTACTTTTCTCTGTTCATCCCTCTCCAATATTGCGGACTATGCCAGGGTCAGCGACGGAGCCTACCGCATTATTAAGCGGCTGATTCCAGGGCCATACACGTTTTTACTGCCCGCCACTAAGCTAGTGCCGCGCTTGGTTATGAGTCCTAAACGGCGCACAACGGGCATTCGGGTGCCTGACTGTCCTATTTGTCTATCGCTGATTCAATCTCTGGGCAATCCGGTGGTTTCCACCTCAGCCCTATCAATTACGCATGGCGATCAGGTTGTCAGCGATCGCACCGCAAAAGCCGAGCTTTTTGATCGCCTAGAGAGCCGGGTGGACATCATTATCGACGATGAACAGCCAATGGGCTACCAGGTTTCTAGCATCCTGGATCTAACTGCGGCAGAACCTGTAATGACGCGGCAGGGACTGGGGGCAGAGGCCGCTTCTGCCTGGGGGGTTGCCCCGGCTCAAGGCTAGACTGTCTACCCAACTGTCACACAGGCCGATATCACATTAACTTTTGTGAAGCATTTACGTAGAAGGCAACAGTGCTTGGCCTCATAGGGATACACCGCTGCTATCTGGGCCGCTGCAGTTTTACGATCAACTGGCACAATTAAGGCTGTGACAGTTGGTTGTGATAGTGACACACTCATTGCCCGCAGGTAATGGCAGATTGCCTAGAGTGAGGATGTCAGATACAGACTGGGTAACTGCATCCGGTTACTGCCACAGTCTCTTGTTTGCCGTGCATCACCAGGTAATTTTTATGCATCCCCAACTCATTACTTCTTCTGTCGGCACCCATTTTCAGACTGTTTATGCGTGCCAAACTGGAAAATTTACCCAATCTGCTATTCACGTTCAGCCTGCGGCTAGCAGCCGTCCTTATGCCACTGGCGCAGCCACGCTAGCTGACAGCAATCAGCCTGACAGCGGCTTAGTCGAATATATTCAATCTGAGCTACAGGCTGAGCAGTCTGTTCGCCCCAAGCAGGCGGCCAAGACAGCCCAGCGCATGGCCGCTGAAGTTGAGCGCATCTGCACCAAGAGTCGTCGCATTCAGGCTTCTGGCGAAGTAGCGACCTGGCAGCGCTCTTTAGCCCAGCACCGAATTCGTAAGTGCCTGGATTTCTATCGGCTGGGTTCTCAAGGGGGCCGGGTGGAACTTCACAGCCGCTTGAGCGCGATCGCCTACCGCTATATTGCGCCAAGTCAGGCACAGCTAGGCTTCCAAGGGCGCTATACGCTGCTAGAAGACTTCATGCAGGGCTTTTATGTAGAGTCCCTGAAAGCCTTTCGCCGCGAAAACGAGTGCGCCGCTGACTATCAGCCTCGGACTCGCCTAGAGCTAGCTGAATATATGGGATTTACCGAGCAGTACGCCAAGCGCCGGATTGCACTACCAGGCTGTCACAATCAGCAGTTAATCATTTTGCGGGCACAGGCTTTTGCCAAGCGCCAGCCCAATGAAACCTCCATTGATATGGAGCAGGCTATGGAGTCAGCCAGAGACGAGGCGGGGGAAGACGCCCTGCGATCGCCTGCGGTGCAGCAACTGCGGCAGCACATGGTATCCGAGGCCACTGATCCCTCTGAGCAGGTCATTCGCAACCGGGTGATCCAGGAGCTAATTGCCTATCTGCACGAGCAAAAGCAGTCTGACTGCGTGGACTATCTGACGCTGCGCCTGCAGGATATGGCAGCAGCGGAGATCGATGAGGTGCTGGGAATTACCTCCCGCGAGCGCGACTATCTGCAGCAGCGCTTTAAGTACCACGTAGAGAAATTCGCTCAGTTTCACCAGTGGGAGCTAGTGCATCAGTGGTTAGGCACTGACCTAGAGCGCCGCTTAGGACTGTCCCCGGAGCAGTGGCAAGCGTTTCAAACCCAGCTTACGGCCCCGCAAAAAAAGCTGCTCGACCTCAAGCAGCAGCAGGCCAAAGATCCAGAAAACTCTCAGCTCAGCGACCAGGCGATCGCCCAGCAGCTTAGCTATACCCCCAAGCAGCTCCGCCGTCACTGGGGACAGCTCATCAGCGCGGCCTGGAAGCTGCGCAACCAGGTCTAGAGGCTTAAGAACAGAACA
>JAAHIC010000056.1 GCA_010671965.1 Leptolyngbya sp. SIO4C5 | reverse complement strand
TCTCACGGCGATCGCTAGGTTAAATACCTGAAGATAGCGGGAGAGCGGCTGGCCGTCCTCCCGCTATCTTCAGGTATTTAACCTAGCGATCGCCGTGAGGTTAAAGATTCCTAGCCAACCTGAGCCGTTGCCGCTGCAACTTCCCCAGTGAGGCGCTCGTAAGCAGCGCGCATCTTCAAGCCTACTAGCACTTGGAATAGGCCCGTGCCGTTGTTAGACCCCGGATACTCCCGGTGCTTCAGCAACAGTTCCGTCATTTCACCGTAATGCTTGGTTGAGGTTTTACTGAGGTGACTTTCGAGATAGATCATCTCTTCTAAGCGATCGAACTGACCATCTACCTCTAGAACCGACACCTCGTTGCCAAAGTAAGCATCGGGGCCATAGTGCATCCGGATACCGGGATAGGAGCAGGTCAGCTTCCGGCCGCAGGGAATCCAGTCAATAGTGGAACCTTCGTCAAACAGGTAGACCGGCTCAAAGCCTTCGATTCCCTCGCGCTGAATCAGCCGCACCCGCAGTACCTTGCGCTCCTCGTCATCGGGAATCAGATTGGTAGGCAGAACCTGAATCACCACGTCGGCATACTGCTTCTGCACGTCAATATAGGCGTCGAAGTCAGGTTTGCGAGCCTTAATCGAAGCCAGGACATCCTCATAGCGGTGTCCCCGCTCAGCCATATCGCGCTGAATCTTCCAGGAAATTTTGACTTCGTCGCTGATGTCAAGATAAACACTGAAGTCTAGCAGTCCTCGAACGCGCTCGTCGTACATCGGGTGCAGTCCCTCAATGACGACGACCCGGTTAGGCTCTACGCGCTCAGGTGGATCAAGCTCACCAGTTTCGTGGTTGTAAATCGGCTTATCAATCGGGTTGCCTTCTTTGATGGCCTTGATCTGCTCATACATCAGATCAAAGTTATTGGCTTTTGGATTCAGAGCTGTAACGCCCGCTGCTTTACGCTGTTTGCGGTCTAGGCTGTGATAGTCATCTAGGCAAATGACAGTCATGAACTCATCGCCGAACAGATCGGCAAGCCGTCGCAAAAAGGTGGACTTGCCACATCCAGAATCTCCGGCAACGCCGATTAAAACCACGCGGTCTGGCTTACTGGTCATAGGTTCCCTCTAACTAAAAATGTTGCAAATAGGACAGCTTGTTTTCAAATCAGTGTTAGCTTAAACCAAAACCCCTGCCTCTAAACCTGACAGTCACCTAAGCTAAGCCGCAATTTCTGGTGAACTCTCTGTTAAGGCTGCATCGCCGCAAAAATACGGTTGTTTCAGCTTTCAGGTTAAGCATTTTCTCCTCAGCTACAGACTATGAGGAATGAGCACCTTAACCTAAAGGGGATGGCGCGAATCAGTTAAGTATTAATACTATGTACTAATGTGAATCCTACCAGATGCCGATCTTCCCTACAAGCATACAGGGTCTCTTACAGAATAGATATTCCTTCTGACAGTCTAATCGCTGATGCCAGGGAAGAAGCGAGAGGGTTCAAATGCCGCTGTGATATCTGCTGAGATATCTGCTGAACTCAAAGCCCGTCTCAGACGTTCTGCCTGCTAACCTGAGCTGGTGTTTATTAGGCTCACATACTGAATATTTCTAAGCCTCGGCAACTTCTTTTTCGGCTTGCTTTTCTGTATCTGCTTCAACCGCTTCGCCTTTAGGCGGACTCAGCAACTGCCGCAGCTTTTGCTCGACCGTATCGATAACGTCAGGATTTTCGGCTAGGTATTGAATAGCGTTGTCTCTGCCCTGACCGATATTATTGCCTTCGTAGCTATACCAGGCCCCCTTGCGAACAATCAGATCGTTTTGCTCAGCTAGGTCAATCAGACAGCCCAGTCGAGAAATGCCCTGACCGAAAATTACGTCGAACTCGGCAATCCGAAAAGGCGGAGCCACTTTATTTTTAGCGACTTTGACCTTGGCACGAATGCCATACTCTTCACTGCCTTTTTTCAGGGTTTGAATGCGGCGAATATCCAAGCGGACGGAAGCATAAAACTTAAGGGCATTACCGCCAGTGGTGGTTTCGGGGTTACCGTAGACTACGCCAATTTTCTGCCGCAGCTGATTGAGGAAAATCACCGTACACTGGGATTTGCCGATATTGCCGGTAATCTTGCGCAGGGCTTGACTCATTAGCCGCGCCTGCAGGCCCATGTGCGAATCTCCCATTTCTCCTTCGATTTCGGCGCGGGGGACCAAAGCCGCGACGGAGTCAATTACAACTAAGTCGATGGCTGAAGACCGCACGAGCTGATCGACAATTTCTAAAGCGGCCTCGCCCGTATCCGGCTGCGAGACAAGCAGATTTTCAATATCTACGCCCAATACCGAAGCATAATAAGGATCAAGGGCATGTTCAGCGTCTACGAAGGCGGCAATCCCCCCAGTTTTTTGCACCTCAGCGATCGCGTGCAGAGCCAGCGTGGTTTTGCCTGAACTCTCCGGCCCATAGATTTCGATGACGCGGCCTTTCGGCAAGCCGCCGCCTAGGGCCAAATCCAGGGTCAAAGCCCCTGTAGGAATAGTCTCTACCCGCATCCGGCTGGCATCGCCTAGCCGCATAATGGTGCCTTTACCGAAATTACGCTCAATCTGGTTGAGCACCATACCCAGTGCTTTTTGCTTATCGGAGGAATTGTCCGCTGATTTAGCCATGCTCGCCTCAGTTAAGTAGAAATGTCAGAGAAAATGTCAGGAGTTATTGTAAAGGGTTAGTCTAGATTGCTGTTCCACCCATCTCGGAAGTTTCTATATCTTGATCTAGCGGCTCAGAAAATCTTAGAAGAGGATAACGGACGATTGCTGCTTTTCATCCACTTTCGCGGCTAGAAACTCTTATCTATTGTAAGAGTATGGCCTAAAAGAACATACAAATGTACTAACTTAGACAAAGCGACCTTGTTGCCCCTGCAGTAGCCACAGCCTATGCCCTTCTCTGCCAACTCTCAGAATGAATTGACGGCTATCAGCGTTGCTGGGCTGACAGACTACATCCAGACACTGCTAGAGCAAGACTACCAGCTCCGGCAAATTTGGGTAGTGGGAGAAGTCACCAATCTGCGTCATCACGCCAGCGGCCTGTTTTTGACGCTGCAGGATCCTCAAACTGCCGCGACGATTCGCTGTGTCATCTGGCGATCGCAGCTACCGCGTCTGGCGGCACTGCCCGCTGAGGGCACGCTGATGACGCTGCTGGGCCAAATCCGGCTCTATCCCCAGCGGGGTAGCTATCAGCTTGTGGTCTGGCAGAGCATTCCGGTGGGGGAGGGACTCAATGCCTTACGCTACCGCCAGCTACGCGATCGCCTGCAGCTAGAGGGCCTGTTTGACGCCGAGCGAAAGCGGCCCCTACCGGCTCATCCCCAAACGATTGGCGTAGTCACGTCAGCTCAGGCGGCGGCTTGGGGAGATATTCAGCGCACGCTGCGCCAGCGCTATCCGGGCCTTCATGTGCTGCTTTCACCGACTCTGGTGCAGGGGACAGCAGCCCCCACAGCGATCGCCCGCGCTTTAGCAAAGCTATCGGTGGACGGCCGGGCAGAAGTGATTATCTTGGCGCGAGGGGGCGGTTCTGCCGAGGATCTGGCCTGCTTCAATGACGAGCGAGTCGTGCGGGCGATCGCCACCTGTCCGGTTCCGGTGGTGACGGGCATCGGCCACGAGCGAGATGAGTCTTTAGCAGATTTAGTGGCGGACCGGGCCGCCCACACGCCCACCGCCGCCGCCACCGTGGCTGTCCCCAGTCTGAGCGATCTGCTAGCTGCGCACCGCGATCGCACTTTGGCCCTGACCCAGGCTCTGCAGAACAAGCTAGCACTTGCCTGGGATGACTACGCCGCCAGTCTCAATCAGCTACGGCGGCTCCAGCTAGGTCAGCAAATGCAGCAGCAGATGCAGCAGCAACAGTGGCAGCAGCAGCGGTTAAAAGCCGCGATCGCTCAGCGGCTACAGCAGGCCAGCAGCAAGAGCGACCTGCTAGAGCAAAAGCTTTCTACCCTTGACCCAGAGCGGGTGCTGCAGCGAGGCTACGCTTTGATTCGCCAGTCTTCAGGGAAAATTGTCCGCACCGCGACCGACTTGACTTTGGGCGATACGATTGATATTCGGCTGGCCCAAGGAGCCGCTACCGCCCAGATTACCCAGCTAAACGCTTCAGACTCTTAGGAGACTCCGCCGTGAAAAAAAAGCGCCCGTCCAATGCCCTACCCGACACCTGGCAGTATGAACAGACCATAGCCGACATTGAGGCCACCATTGAGCAAATTGAAGCCGGAGAACTTCCCCTAGGGGAAACCATCGAGCAGTTTACCCAGGCGGCAGAACAGCTACAGCAGTGCAAACGCTTTCTGCAGCAGCAGCAACAGCAGGTAGATTTGCTAATTGAAGCATTGACTACCGATGAAGCCGCCGAATCTCTGTAAAGTTGCACTGCATAATCATTTTTTAAGCTTGACTTTTAAAAATAAGCAAACTGCTTTTAAGTACGTGGCCCAGTCATGTTGCCATAACAGGCTGACGCAGACGGTAAGGGACAGACGGCTCGATACATCCGCCAGTGCGATCGCACTCCTATAAAAAATCAGGCTCCTTACTTATCTGCTCTAGAATGTAAAGATTGTGCAACAAACATAGGGTATTCCAAGGAGCGATTTACATGACAGGCGGGATCGAACCAAAGCTGATCATTCACGGTGGGGCCGGTAGCGAAATTAAGTCAAAGGAGAGTCTGATAGCCGTTAGACATGAGCTGCATCAAATTGTCGAAACGGTTTATCAAAAGCTGGTCGCTGGGGCAGAGGCTAAATCGGCAGTGGTTCTAGGATGTCGTTTGCTAGAAGATAACCCCCGCTTCAATGCCGGTACTGGCTCAGTCCTACAGTCCGATGGCCAGATTCGCATGAGCGCAGCTCTAATGGACGGCGCGGCCCAGCGCTTCAGCGGCGTCATCAACGCTTCGCGGCTGCAGCATCCTATTGACCTGGCTGAGCATTTACAAAACTTTAGCGATCGCGTCTTGTCTGACTATGGCTCTGCCGATTTGATGCGCGAACTAGGAACGCCTCTATACGATCCGCTCACCGAGCTGCGTTTACAGGAATGGATGCGGGAGCGATCGGAAGGATTCAAGCACGAGATGGCTGGCGTCGTGGCGGAGAGCGCTTTGGCTAACAGCAGTGCTCGTCGCGGCACCATCGGCGTCGTGGCGCTAGACGCGCAGGGCCAGATTGCCGCTGGCACCTCTACGGGCGGCAAGGGGCTAGAGCGCATTGGCCGGGTCAGCGATTCAGCTATGCCTGCGGGCAACTATGCGACAGCCGATGCTGGAATTAGCTGTACGGGTATTGGGGAAGACATTATAGATGAGTGCTTAGCGGCCCGCATTGTCGTGCGCGTCACCGACGGTATGGCCCTGTCTCAGGCGTTTGATAAATCTTTTGCTGAGGCCGATCGCAATCAGCGCGAGTTTGGCGCAATTGGCATCGATCGATCAGGCCGCATTGCCTGGGGCAAAACCAGCGAAGTCCTGCTGACTGCTTACCATAATGGACATCAGATAGGAGATGCGCTAGAGATGGGTAAGGGCACTAAAACCGCAAGCTGCTAGCCAAACGCCAACTCATGCCAGAAGATCCTGAATCAACTCAACCTAAGCGTCCCCCTGACAAGGACTCGGCAGATCCCAGTTTGATCACAGTCGATGCAGGGACGCTCGTTTTTATTGTCTTTTTAACCTTGCTAATACCGCTCATAATTTCGGGCTTTCTGTTTCAGTAGCTTTACAGCCGAGATTGCAGCAGTCAGCAACCTCACAGTAGCTTCACTTACACTTTACGCAAAAGACATACGGAGCTATTCCCACCGATAGACGGCCTAGGCAGATTTTCTATTGCAATATTTACTTCAATGGCATCCAAACGAATACTTCTCTCGTATTAGAGATAGACCATCGTTGGACAACGATTTCCGGGCCGGAGTCTAAGTAACTGTTGGCCGTGGTGTAAGTAACTGTGAGTTTATGAAATTAGCAAAAATAGCCCTCCTCAGTGTTTCTCTCATGGGGGTTTCTGCTGCATCTGCCCAAGCTGCCAGCTTTACAGCAGACCTGAGCGCCCTAAATAATTCCGGCGTGACAGGCACTGTCTTGCTGGATGTATCTGACGATATGGAGACGCTGACTGTCACCTTAGAGGCCACAGGCTTCGAGCCGGATCAGCCTCACGTCGGTCACATTCATGGCCTCTTTAGCGGCGGCGATGTCGCTGACTCTGAAACACCGACGCTGGCCCAGGATACAGATGGTGATGGCTTTGTTGAACTGCTAGAAGGTGCGACTGTCTACGGCCCGATTGTGCTGCCGATCGAAACCATCAATACGCCTGATGGCAATGCCAGCTATACAATGACCTATGACCTGACTGACAGCAGCATTTTTGGCAGCAATATCTTGACACCAGATCCAGACGATTCGTTTGAGGCGGCTGATTTGTTCCCGCTGGACTTCCGTGAGATTGTTTATCACGGCCTGTCAGTAGATGCGGGCGTGGGCGCGGGCACCGATGGCGAAGTGGATGGTACAGGTGGCTATATCGCCGTTCTGCCAGCCTCGGCAGGCGAAATTGTGGCGGTAGACGATATGGCTTCTACGCCAGAGCCGGGGGCAACAGCAGCGATCGCTCTGGTCGGTCTAGGCGGCTTTTTAGGACTCCGTCGTCGTCAGCGGACTGCTTAGGCCATCCTGAGCGTCATCTTGGCGTCAGGTACTTGATGCAACCTTCTCTCACTGAAGCCGTTCGCTAAAATCGAGCGCTGCCTAGGGTGCAATGCCCTAGGCAGTTTTTGTTGGTGGTGTTCTGTTGCCTCAGCTCAAGAGGCCCAACTGCTTCAGACGCTCGTCGGTAAAGTCAGCGATTACTAAATTAGCGCCTAGATCGTAGAGCGAGTCAGCCGTGTGAGTGGTAGCCATGCCTACGGTTGTTACCTGGGCGGCCACGGCTGAGCGCAAGCCGGAAGGGGAATCTTCAAAGGCCAAAGTCTGCTCTGGCTGCACCTGAAGCTGCCGCATTGCTTCCTGATAGGGCATCGGGTCGGGCTTACCCTTTGGCAACTCACCCGCCAGAATGACGGTGGCAAAGCGCTGGGCTAAATTCAGGGTTTTGAGCATGAAGTGGGCATTTTGGCGGGGGGCATTGGTGACAACTGCCGTTTTGAGTCCGGTTTGGTCAATCCAGGCCAAGAGGGGGAGCAATCCGGCTAGAGGCCGTAGCTCATGGACGGCCAGTTCTCGGAAGCGAGCTTCTTTATCGATGGCAAACTGTTCTCTTTCCGCTGGCGAAAGCTGGGGTAAGAGGTCTGCCATGATATCGGCGTTGAGGCGACCACTGATTTGCTGCTGGTAATCAGCATGATCAATTTCTACCTGATGCGATCGCAGAAGCTCTTGCCAGATACGAAAGTGAATCGGGTCGGTATCGGCCAAGGTGCCATCGAGATCAAACAAAATGGCCTGCAGCATGATTACTCTTTGCGTAAATGCTTAGGTTTCCAGTCGGGAATGACGGTTTGCTTGGCGCGGGCGACGACCAGAGCATCATCGGGCACGTCTTTAGTAACGACAGACCCGGCTCCCACAGTGACGGATTCGCCAATGTTAATAGGGGCTACAAAGACGCTGTTAGAGCCAGTTTTAGTGCGATCGCCTATCACGGTGCGATGCTTTTGATAGCCGTCGTAATTGGCGGTGATGGTACCAGCGCCAACGTTGACCTGATTGCCCAGCGTCGCATCGCCAATATAGGAGAGGTGAGCAATATTAGTGCGATCGCCCACTTCAGCTTTCTTTAGCTCCACGAAGTTGCCCACCCGGCAGCCTGCCCCTACGGCGGCCTGTCCCCGTAGATGAGCATAAGGGCCAATGCGGGTTCGGGCAGCCACAGTGCTGTCGCTAACAACTGAATAGAGAACGGTCACGTTTTCGGCAAGCTGGCTGTTTTCAATCAGGCTGCCAGGGCCGATGCGGCTGCCAGTCGCGATTCGGGTCTGGCCTCGCAGGTGGGTTTGCGGCTCAATTACTACGTCTGGAGCCAACTCTACGGTTTCATCAATAGTGATACTGGCGGGATCAATCAGCGTTACCCCAGCCGCCAGCCAGTAATCTTTAATCCGCTCCTGCAGCAGCGTGGCAGCGGCGGCCAGCTGTTTGCGGTTGTTGATGCCCTGAATCTCTGCCGCATCTGCCACGTCAACCGCCATCACCGGCGAGAGCAGCTTCACCACGTCGGTGAGGTAATATTCTTGCTGGTCGTTGTCGGTCTTGAGCTGGGGCAGAGCTTGAGCGAGCTGCGGCCAGTTAAAGCAGTAGACACCGGCATTGATGCGGCGATTTTGCTTTTGTGTGGCGCTGCAGTCCCGGTCTTCTATGATCTCGGTGACGATGCGTTGCTCGTTGCAGAAAACCCGGCCATAGCCGCTGGGATCGACCATCTGGGCCGTGAGGATAGTAGCCGCGTTTCGGTGGGTCTGGTGCTGCTGAATTAGATTCTGTAGCGTTTCTGGCCGCAGGAGGGGCACGTCGCCGTTGAGCACTAGCAAATCGCCTTGAAAATCTGCGAGGTGAGGAATTACCTGCTGGACAGCGTGGCCGGTACCTAGCTGCTGAGCCTGCTCCACGAATTCTAAATCGCTGAGATGACTCAGCGCTTGCTCCACCTGCTGGCTGCCATAGCCCACTATGACAAAGCGGCGAGCGGGATCTGCCGTTTTGAGGCTATCTAAAACGCGCTCTACTAAAGATTTCCCCCCCAGCGAGTGCAGCACCTTGGGTAAAGTTCCCTTCATCCGGGTGCCGCGTCCGGCGGCCAAAACTGCTACCGCTAACATCGTTTGTAATTTTCCTTTAAGCTAGCCATCCCGGAGTATACCGTGCTTCTTTCCTAGAGCAAAAACGCCTCGGAGAGATTCGCGGTCAGTTCACTTCAGCTAGCGGGGCTGTGGCGGGCAGTTGCCGCTGATACATCTGCTGCCGCACAAACGTATCAAACAGAGCCATCAGCTCTGGATTGCGCCAGCCGCGACCGACTTCCCGCCAGAGCATTTGCAGCGCCTTTTCTGGCGGATAGGCTGACTTGTAGGGGCGATCGCTGGTCAGGGCATCGTAGATGTCTAAAATCTGAAAAACCTGGGCCAGCAGGGGAATGTCGTTGCCAATGAGTCCATCGGGGTAGCCAGAGCCGTTCCAGCGTTCGTGATGATGGCGAATGATGGGCAAAACGCCGCGCAGGGTGCGCAGGGGCTGGCAAATGCGCTCACCGATAATGACGTGCTCCCGCATGATTTTGTGCTCAGCCTGGGTGAAGCCGCTGGTCTTCAGCAGCACCGCATCGGGAATGCCCACTTTGCCAATATCATGCAAGTAACCACCCCACATCAGGTCACGGATTTGCGATCGCGACAGCTGCAGAAATTCTCCAAAAGCCTGCCCTAGCTGGGCCAAGCGCTCACAGTGATCCCCTGTGTTTGGATCCCGACTTTCAATCGTCCGCGCCAAGGAAAACAACACCTGCTCGGCGTGATCTAAATCTTCATTTAAGCGCTTTTGATGGATCAGAGACTTCACTCTGGCTGAGAGTTCTAGCTGATCAAAAGGCTTAGTTAAAAAGTCATCCCCCCCGGCCTCGATTCCTCTGAGGCGGGCCTGTCGATTATCTAAGGCCGTTACGAACACAATTGGAATTAGCCGCGTCTGATCGTTTTGCTTGAGGTGACGACAGACCTCAAATCCATCCATGCCCGGCATCATCACGTCTAGCAGGAGCAGATCTGGCAGACAGTCCGTAACCGACTGTAGGGCTGATGGCCCGCTGGCAGCCTCTGCGACCTCATAGCCTTCCACTGACAGTAGAGCAACAGCCGTCAGGCGGCTAGCTGCATGATCGTCTACGACTAAAACTTTAGCGGCCTGTGTGTCAGAGTAGTTCACGAAGAGATGACAGAGTTGGTCTGCATAGTTACTATTAACAGCTTTTAAACCTGGGAGTCAGGACAAAAAGCTAGGGGAATATAGCGAGTGGTTCCCTGCGATTCTTTTTCACATAGTGACAAGCCCCTCTAGGGATCGAAACGTTTTTTCGACGAAGTTGCTTAAAGTCAATATAAAAATTAAGCCATAGTGCGGATGATTTGTGCGGATTTTTATTTTAGTAATACCATCTTTGCCGCCAGCGGGTTGTAGGTTCTAGAGCGGACTGAGCCTGTTCAAGCTGGCGGCGCTGCTGGATTTGCTCTGGAGTATCTCTTAGCTGCGGGTCGCGGTAGGGGACAGCGGCGCGGGTCTGCAAATGTTCTTGAGCCTGAAGTGACAGGGGCTGTAAGCCGCTTTGCTGAAAGCTGGCCAGCGTCCCCGGCCAGCGACGCCCTGCAACCGGATTTTCTCCTAAATGCAAGCCAGCGGCCAGGAGGGCTTTTCTGACGGCAGCGGCGGCTGAGTAAGTGGCTAAACGGCCATCAGACTGCAAGCAGTTGGCAACCTGCTGCAAAAACTCCAGGCTCCAAAGCTGAGGGCAACGGGGCGGCGAAAACGGATCGAGAAAAATCGCGTCGGCCTGGAATCCGCTTGATGCCAGCGATAAGATTTGCTGCCGCGCGTCGCCTAGTCGTAACTGGGCCTGGAGGCGATCGCTGCTGAACACCTGCTGCTGTGCCAAAGCCGCTAGTACGGCTTGAACCGATTTGCTCCAGGATTTTGTGAGTCCCTGGGCGATCGCGGCTTGGGGCACCGTCACGTCTAGTTCTAAGCCGAACCAAGTTACCTGACAGCGGGGATTGACGCGCCAAATCGTTTCTAGTGCCGCCGCTGTGTTGTAGCCCAAGCCGTAACAAATATCTAGCAGGTAAAGCTGCTGCCGCTGCGCTTTTGGCGCTAGCTGAGTCGCTGTTATGTAGGTTTGCTGGGCTTCTTGAAAGGCACCGTCGCGGCTGTGAAAATGCTCGCCAAAGGCTGCCGAGTAGAAAGTGTAAGAGCCATCTGCCGTCAGCTCCGGCACAAACTGGATCACATGCTACTCCTGAGCTTCGAGTACCGCTTCCACATCATCGGGCAATTCAGCCAACAAATCATACCCCGTTGCCGCTTCAATGCTGTCTACCGAGGTCTGATAGGCCCGCCAGTCTCCGGTTAGCCCGTTGCGATTGGGCAAATCTACGGCAATTACCGGCGTGTCCTCATCCACCTCGATCGCGGAACTACTGACCTGAGAGGGATCTAGCACCACAATCACTTTCCAAATGCGCGAGGGCACCACAACCTCCTGGGCCAAAACGTCCCGGCTACCATAGACACCGCTGATAATCCACAGCACTTTGTCCTGCTGATATACCCAGTCTCTAGAATATTCTTCTAGCTCTCGCCAAGGGCCACGGTTGTTGGCCGGCGCCTGGGGCACAATGTTGGTCATCAAAAACGTGGCGGAATTGTCGTCGCGGGTGGCGGTGCGATCGCCCGAAGGGACTAAGTGACCGCGATCAAAACCGCTGCCGCGATAGTCATCCGGTGTCACTTGATAAACATCCTGGGGCAGGCCGCCATCTTGGCGAAAATCATTTTGCCGATCAACGCCGCCGAGCCAGTCGGCTGAAAGCTGCCAGCTCACCCAGTTGGCTGTGCCGCGATCGCGGTTGTAAGACAGCGCATACTGGGGCCGCTCAATTAGATAGTTGTTGAGATTGCGATCGGTGGCGTTGCTAGGGTTGCCCAAAACCAGATGAATATTGCCGCTGCTGGGGGCGATGGCGTCCATCTCTGAGCTAATAGCCGGTAAGCTCTCACAGGCCCGCCCGTTGTTATCTTTGTCTAAGCCGTAGGGATCACCGACAAAGGCGTCCAGTACCCGCTGCGCCAAAGCCTGATCGCGAAAGTCACCACAGTTGCACTCGTCCTGGACACAGGGAGGCAAAACCTCTGACGCTGAGGTGTCAGTTAGCAGTGCGTCTAGTCCACTGCATCCTGCTAGTAGGTGGGACACCAGCACAGCGCCGATGAGATAGGGCAGCGAAAATTGAGGCATGCGTTTTAACTAAGTCACTGGGATGACTCTACTACTTTTGATAGAAAACAGACCGCAAGATCGGGTTTAGTGCCCTTAGAGACTTGTCGCGATCGGCCAGTTGCCATAAAAATGGGGAAGGGGGGAATGCGATCGCCAAGATTTCTCGCAGATCTGGCCTACCGATCTGGTTAGGGATAGCTGGCTTTGCTAGCCAAATCACCCGGTTCCCATTTCCCTCAGTTTGTTGATACCAAATTCTCCTAAAGCGAGCGAATTTTAATTCACTATGCTAAATAAAGCAATTTCTACGCTAAAAGACTGGTTCCCCGCACCCGCTGTCCAGGCTGCTTTGTCACTGGTCGCCGGAATCTCTAGATCCATGATTTTCTTAGTCATGGAGAGAACCGCTTCGGCGTTGATCC
>JAAHIC010000559.1 GCA_010671965.1 Leptolyngbya sp. SIO4C5 | reverse complement strand
ACCGAACTCAATGCTTACAGCACTACCGCCTAAAACCGGGGAAAACCAGGTAGACTAAGCTAAAAGAATTAGATAAATTTGCAAAACTTTACATAAGTCTGGAGCTTTTACTGGAATTATCGCTGCTCATGTTCAGTCGGCAGTTCAGTCAACGCCGTTGAAACCGTCTTTTTGGCAGACTTTTAGCAGCTTAAGCTGACTCTCTGGCCCATTCGACATGTATCCTCCCGTTTCTATAAGCAGAAAGTTTAAGAGAGATTTCGCTGCGCTGAGCCAGGTTGCAGAATAAGGAATAGTGAGATTCTTGACTTTCGTTGTGTTGGATCAGTAGCTCTAAATAGGGCTGAGCGCTCAGACATTCGCGATTTTCAAATCGCCGGTTTATTTCCCCTTAAATATGAGAAACCCTTTTGTAAAATCCCTGCTTTGCTTTTTGGTAGCGTTTGTGGTCTGGTTGGGGCCTCAGACTCCGGGGGCATTCGCGGCCAATGGTGAGCAGCGGTTTATTTCGGAAGTCTGGCGCATTGTCAGCCGCGCTTATTTAGACGAAACCTTTAACCATCAAAACTGGTGGCTAACGAGACAGCGATTTTTGAGACAGCCAATGGCCGATCGGGAAGCTGCTTATCAGGCTGCTCAAGACATGCTGGCTTCTTTGGACGATCCCTACACACGCTTGCTAAAGCCAGATCAGTATCGCAGTTTGCAGACTAGCACCTCAGGTGAGCTGACGGGGGTAGGATTGCAGATTACGCGAGATGTTGAGCAGAAGTTCTTGAAGGTAATTGCGCCAATTGAAGGATCGCCCGCGGCTCGATCTGGGGTGCAGCCTCACGATCGCATTTTGCAGATAGATGGCACTCCTACTGATAGTTTCACCTTAGACGAGGCCGCCAGCCAGATGCGGGGGCCAGTAGGCAGCCAGGTCAATTTGCTGATTGGGCGGGAGCAGCAAGAGTTTGAGATTACCCTAGTGCGCGATCGCATTACCCTCAATCCGGTTTACGCCGACCTGCGAGTTCAGCCAGACGGTCAGCGGGTAGGCTACATTCGCCTGAGCCAGTTCAACGCCAACGCTGTTGAAGAGATTCGAGAAGCTGTGATGTCGCTGGAGCAGCAAGGAGCCGAGGGATACATCTTGGACTTGAGAAACAATCCGGGGGGACTCTTGCAGGCTGGCATTGAAGTGACCCGTCTCTGGCTCGATCGCGGCACTATTGTCTATACCGTCAACCGTCAGGGCATTTTTGATAGCTTTGCCGCCAGCGGTTCGGCCTTAACTGAAGATGCCTTAGTGGTTTTAGTTAACCAGGGAACAGCCAGTGCTAGCGAAATTTTAGCTGGTGCTCTAAAGGACAATGGACGAGCTGTTCTAGTAGGCGACATCACATTCGGCAAAGGGCTAATCCAGTCACTGTTTGATCTTTCAGACGGTTCAGGACTCGCGGTGACGGTTGCCAAGTACGAGACGCCCAATCACAACGACATTAACAAGCTAGGGATTCAGCCAGACTACAGGGTGCCCCTAGAGCCCATTGATAGCGAACAGGTTGCCACCACAGCAGACACGCAGTACCAGGCGGCTCTAGACGTGCTGCGGTCTGCTAACGCTGTTGTAGCCGAGGCGTCCTAAGGCTGTGCGTACCTATCACGATCCGCTACACGGAGCCATTACGCTAGATCAGGCTGATGCAGTCGAAGCTTTGCTGATCCAGCTCATTGATACTCCCGCCTTTCAGCGACTGCGGCGGATCCGCCAGCTAGGACCTGCCAGTCTGACTTTTCATGGGGCTGAGAGTTCTCGCTTCACCCATTCTCTAGGGGTAATGGCGATCGCGCGGCAGGCATTTGATCGCCTAGCTCACCGCTATGAGATCCTGCGCCCCCAACGGGCGACGGTTCTCTGTGCGGCATTGCTACATGATCTGGGACACGGCCCTTTCAGCCACACAGCAGAAGAAGTTTTTGGTAGCCATCATGAAGTGTGGACACGGCGAATTCTGCGGGAGCATCCGCCCATCACCCAGCTACTAGAGCAGTTTGCGCCCAGCCTCAGCCGCGATATTGAGCAGGTCTACGCCCATCAGCATCCAATACCGCTGGTTTGGCAGCTCGTGTCTAGCCAGCTCGACTGCGATCGCCTAGACTACCTGCTGCGCGACAGCTACTTTACGGGCGCTAGCTATGGCCAGCTTGACCTAGAGCGTATTCTGCTAGCCATCGACTATGATCCGCTCAGCCAGCAGCTAGTAGTTGCGTACAAAGGGCTGGCCGCCATTGAACACTATTTGCTAGTGCGCTATTTCATGTACGCCCAGGTTTATAACCATGCTAAAAACCTAGCGGCGACTTGGATACTAGAGCAGGCCTTCATTCGAGCTAGAGAGCTGCTATCGCAAGAGAAACTCGATGCCGATGCAACTGTTCAGTCCTGGCTACAGCAAAAGGTGCGGGGCTTGTCTTTAGCCCAGTACTTGGCGGCTGATGATGTGGTCTTCATGTATCATCTACAGCGCTGGCAGCGCGGTGAAGACAGCCTCCTAGCCGATCTATGCCGTCGCTTTTTAGACCGGGATTTATTCAAGGTTTTAGAGGTGACGCAGCTAGCACCTGGCTCGCAGCAGCAGCTTTTAGAACAAATCGCAGAATCTCTACGCCAGCGATCGCTTGAGCCAGAGCGCTACAGCGGCTTGCGCCAGGTTTGGAGCCGAGGCTATACCCTGTATCAGCGGGGTATCAAGCTGAAAACAACCACAGGACTGCAGGAAATTAGCCAGCTTTCTCCCCTGGTAAAGACCCTGATTCAGCCAGTTCAGCGCACCTGGCTGATTTATCCCGCCGAGGTGACAGCACCGCTAATGCAGGCCATGAGCCGCTTCAAATCGGTACCTGAGCCGCTCGCAGCGCCGTCAGGTCAAGCGTCTGTAGCTTTTGATAAGCCTGAGTAACCGTTCCGGCTCCTCGCAAAAATCCGGTATTAGCCCCCGGACAGATATACTGCAACGTCTCCGGGCTGAAGCGATCCAGGAGGTGCTGCAGGCTCAGTATCTGACGCGGCCAGTGAAACGTTTTAGAAAAACGCAGAGGCTGCAGCGCTCCCGCCGAGGTGGGTAGCAAGTGGCGTCCCGTAAATAAGATGCCACCGTCGCGCTGATGATAGAGACAGGCCGAGCCGGGCGAATAGCCAGGAGTCCAAATAGCCTGGCTGAGCTCATTCAGGGCGTAGGTGTGATGAAAGGTCTGGGGCGACAGGTTGGGCAGTAGATAGGCTTCTTGCTCCTGGATTAAAACCTGGCACTGCAGGGCTTTCACAATTGCTTTAACCTGGGCGATCGCGCCGCGATGGGTCAAAAACAGCCAGCGCACGCCGCCTTGAGCCAGCAAGAAGTTTTGGGTTGATTCTGTCCAAGCCGGACAATCCACTAGAATGTTAGCGGCTTGATCTGAGGAGTCATTTCCTACAATGAAGTAAGCGGTTCCTCCCATCGTTTCGCGGTTGGGTGGAAAAGCAAAAACGTGATCCAAAACGGGGCGGGGAGCTTTGGGTAGTCTGAGAGGATTTGAGGCAGTCATCTTTTTTCCTGAAATAGCTTTTGGGAGCTGACGCCGCGCCTTGAGGCAAAATTCTTGAGACGACAGATTCCCTGTCGGGGAATTGCTGAGTGGATTGGGTTGAACCAGTTGTGCTGGTAGAAAACTCCAATCAGGATTCAGCGCCACCAGTTTTTGCTGTTTGAGAGTGGGTTTGGCAAACTGAGCAATGAGAGGATTGACTGGTGATCAGCCGTTACCTCCCTAAGCTCA
>JAAHIC010000558.1 GCA_010671965.1 Leptolyngbya sp. SIO4C5 | reverse complement strand
GCTGGGCCGGAGCAGCCCGTCACTACCGGCCTGAAATTCAAATTCGTAAAAGGGACGGGCTAAAGGGCGCTTAGTGACCAAATTGATGATGCCGCCGGGATCGTTTTGACCGTAAAGAACGGAGGCTGGCCCCTTAATTACCTCAATTCGCTCAACATTGGCTGTTTCTTGGGTGCTGAGGTTATCGTTAATGCGAAAGCCATCACGCAGGATAGCGCCTGCGGTGAAGTTATTAGCAGTAAAGCCGCGAATCGTGAGATTGCTAGCCGCAAACGGATTGAGCCGCCCAATGATGCCGCTGACGTTGCGCAGGGCCTCGTCGACTCGAATAATTTGCTGATCTTCTAGTACCTGCTGCGGCACTACCTGCACCGACTGGGGAATGTCTAAAATGGGCGTATCGGTGCGAGTGGCGGTACTGGCATTGGGCGCTAGATAAGCTTCTGTTTCTCCCGTCACTACAATCTGAATAGCGCTGTCATCCTCCGTGTCTGCCACCGGGCTGCCAGGCATAACGCCAATACTCAACCCGGCTGCCTCTGAGCTTAGTTCGACTATAGGGGGCACCGTCGCGCCGGTAATGGCGATGCGCACCTGGTTGTTGGGCAGGCTCGTAACGCTGACGCGGGCAATCCCTTCAGCCGGATCGCTAGCCGTAAATTCGCTGGCTGCCGTCAAGCTGAGGACTGCGTTAGGGATATCAACAATCGCGGCGTTGCCAATGACTGAGGTTGCCAGTGGGGGCAGTTCGCCCAGGGTAGTCAGCCGTAGGGCAAAGCCAGTTACGGTCTCCTGAAGCTGGATCTCGCTAATCTCGACTAGAGCAGCCTGGGCTGACAGGTCTGCGGCTTCTAGACTTGGCTCTGCGGTTTGAGCCAGTATGGGCGAGGCTAGCCAAAGGGCATGAAATGCGGTCATGCCTAGAATTGCTCCTGTGAGTCTAGCTAAAGATGCGTTGTTGCTCATAGTGCTTTGTTCGTCCTCACGCCACCAGTTGGGTTGTGGCATGACAGGGCTAATGCAATTACTTCCTATTAATGTGGAAGCATCATAGGCAGCAACGGCGATCGCTATCTTTGCGAAACGAACTTTTTCCTTTGTGAAACGGACCTTTTTCCTTTGTGAAACGGACTTTTCTAGAAGCGGCCGCTTCTCTGAGGGACTTAGCTGCACTGCTGTAGCTGATAGGCTTTGGGGCTGACGGCAAACTTGCGGCGAAACGCCGTGCTAAAAGCTTCGGGGTTGCCGTAGCCCACTCGCGCCGCCACTTGGGCAACCGTCAAATCGGAGTTGCAGAGGAGTCGCTGGGCCTGCTCTAGCCGATAGGTTTGCAAATAGCCAAATACTGTCGTGCCAAAAAGTTGGCGGAATCCCTGCTTGAGTTTGCGCTGGTTCAAGCCCACCTGATGAGCCAAATCGGTGAGGGAGGGGGGCTGCTCAGCCTGCTGTCTCAGAATTTCACGGGCCTGGTGAAGCTGCTGGATGTCGTGCGATCGCAACCGCAGGCATTGGCTATGAGCCGTATTAACTTCAGCATCAGTGGCAAACTGTAGGGCCAGCAGCTCTAGGGCTTTGCTCTCTAGGTAAAGCTGCTGCATCAGCCCTTTATAGGGACAGGTGAGGAGCTGATTGAGGAGCTGCGTCACAGGCCGCTTCATCAAGCCTAATGATTGATGAAACCGCTGGGTAGTGTAACCCTCCAGCAGTTTTTGTAGCGGCTGAGCTAAAGCCATATTCTGCAAACTGAAGCTAGTAAAGTAGCGGGGCTTGGCATAAATTGTGACCACGTGAATTGGCTGTTCGGCAGGCCATTCTTCGATTTCAGTTAGGTCGGGGAGATAGTACAAATAGCTATAACCCGCGCTTTCCTCGTAATCGCTGGCAATGTCTGTAGCATTAAGCGTACGCACCCGCGAAGCCCCTGCGAGATAAAACTTGGCAACTAAAGGAAAAACAGGCTCATGCTGCCGGATGTAGCGAATGGGCCGATGCAAACTCAAATCGCGGATATGGATAATCAGGCCATTGCGCAGATAGATTTCGCGATCGCTCCCCTGTCCTAGCGTTTGCGGTAGTATGTACTGGCTTTCTAAGTCTCCTGCCTGAAAGACGGTTTCTCCCTGTTGCTGAGCCTGTTGGCTGATTTCGAGCCAGCTTGAATCGGTTAGGGTCAGGGCATCAACAGTCTGAAATCGCGTCTGTTGCCGACTAAAAGGCATTACCATAGCCGCTTGAGAATTGCTTTTGCTTAATAAAATCGATTTTCATTAAAGCAATACTATATCATGATGGCTTTTGGGCCGGGGCTAAGCTGAATGGCTTAGCCCTGCTGCTTGAGCCAGCTAACCTGGTACTGGATGACAGGAGCAGGCGCTTCACCCGAATTACGAGCCGTCATCACTTCGCCTTTCGCTTCCACCCTGGCCTCGTAGCTGCCCTGAATCTGGCCCTCTGGCGACTCAAAATCAATCTGGACTTCGGCCCAGTGAGGCGTTTCATTGTCACTATCCTGCGCTAAGACCTGCCCTGATTTGTGAAATGTCAGCCAGTCCCAGCCGCGCGCCATCCAGATTTCACGCTCGACAATTTGCTCAAACTTGCCCATGCCGCTCCAGCCTCGGTAAAAAGGCCGCAGTTCAGTTACTGGGCGATCGCGTCGTACCAAAACATCAAGAATTTCGGGTTCCAGGTGCCCCCAGACCTGGCCGGTGGGAAAGTCAACCAGCGTGGGCGCAAACTGGTGACCGCCAAAATGGGAGCAGCGCCAGACTCTGAGAGGGGCAGGTGGATAAATAGATGGGTCAGTGGGGAGAGAGTCGCCATTGACTGCCGCCACTTCTGCTACGCCTGGGCTTTTGATATTGGCATATGTGCCTCGCAGTTGTTGATAAATAGGCTGACCAAAGCGGGCGCAGGCCACGTCAATATTGCCGTGGGTGCAGACCATCAGTTCTCTCTGGGACTGAGCCGGACGGCGGTAGGCATCGAAGTGCGGTAGCTCAGCGGGGTCAAGCAATAGCGCCTTCACTAAATTGGCAATTTGCTCAGGCGGTAGCGAAAATTCCTGCGGTTCAAATTGGGCAAAGACGGCAGCCGGTCGCTGGTAGTAGACCACTCGCGATCGCCCCGGCATAGAATATTCTCGGTCTGGGGCGATCGCCATCGGCATCACCTGAATCCCCTGAGCGAACAGGGTTTGCAAAAGATCATAAATGGGCTGCAATAGCGGATCAGTATCAAACCGTTCTTTTGTCCAAGGCAGAGGCAGTTCCATCACCAGCCAGCCCGGACAGGAATTGGCGCTGCCAATCGGATCTTCGCCATTGGCCTTAGAGACAACGGAGCAAAACTGACAGTCTGCTGTAAGGGAGGGAGCGGGCATCGTCTTTACCGTAAAGTATTGATAGCTGGCTTGGCTCTGGGACAGGAGCAGTCAAAATCCTCGTATTTAAACTCGGCTGCTTGCCTCAACTGAGGGACTACCTCAAGCTCTGAGCTAGGGGATTTAGGAATGATTTCTTTAGAGGCGATCGCCATAGGCCACATAGGCTGAATCCACGACTGCGCCCATCAGCGCTACTGGCGTATTGGCGGAGGAATAATACTGAATCTCAGGAAAGGTGGTAGTGAGCTGATCGATTGCCCAAATGCGTCCAGAGCCGGGGCGGACATAGAGCACTAAGACAGGATTACCGATTCTCAGCGCTACCACTTGATGAACCGTGTTGTTGACAATTTGTTCTCGCTGCTGGTAAGCAGCTTTTCTGGCAGCGTGTTGGTGATCGATTTTGTCAATTCCGGCATCTTAGAGGTGCCCA
>JAAHIC010000557.1 GCA_010671965.1 Leptolyngbya sp. SIO4C5 | reverse complement strand
GAATTATGCCACTGCGATCGCAGCGCGATCTCACGATCTAAAAAGGGCACAGCTTTGCCATGCCCTTGGACTTTAAGCGTAACAGGTGTCCGTTCGCTACAGATGTTTTGAAAAAATGAGGAGAGGACGTTAGCTTTGCTAAGCCCTGAATAGCGATTAAGACATTGCCTGGATAATGTAGTCGAAGTAGGGCGCCGCCTCTTGAGCCTCTTCCTCAGAAAGCAGACCCAGTGAAGCTTCCTTTAAGCAACGAATGGCCTCAGCCATTCCTGGAACCGGCACGTTCAGAGCGTTATACATTTCCCGGACACCCACTAAACCAATACTTTCAATCGGTTCTTTTGAACCTGAGATGAGGCCGTAGGTGATTAGACGCAGATACCAGCCATAGTCGCGGATACAAAGCGCCCGCTGCCGCTGCCCATAAGCATTGCCCCCCGGAGCGATAAAGTCGGGACGGCGCTTCCAGAGTTCCCGACTGGCCTGATCGACAATTTTTTTCTCGTTCTCGGCTAAAGCTGCTGCGATGCGCATCCGCTGTTCGCCCGACTTGAGAAAAAATTCAATACTCTTAAGCTCGCCCGTAGTTGGATAGCGCAGCTCATCATCAGCGTTAAGGATAACTTGACTAACAACAGACATGGTTAAAGACGATTGCAGTAATGTGAATAGCTATCGATAGTTTAACGACTCTAGGTACCCGCAGGAAAGCAGCTAAAATCTAGTCTTTAATGTGACACTGCCTCTGGCAATGTGCAAGAAATGTCAAGTCTCGTAAATTTTTATCCCTTTTGCTCATTATTCGTCGGCTGAAATTTCTGCCAGTAGCCTTTGGAGCTGCTGGGCGATCGCGGCAGAACCACCGGCTTTCCCCACTCGCTCGTAGCCGTTAGTACGGCAACTTGCTAGATAGGCAGAATCTTGAAGGGTTTCAGCAACGCACCGGGCGGCTAACTGCAGCGTATGCCTATCGGCTCGTCTGCGGCCAACAGTCTGGACAGATCGGCCCAAAAGCCGCATCTGAGCTTCAGCAAACTGATAGGTGAACTGCGGCCCGACACCGGGGATTTGCACAACCGGCTTGCCCAAACCAACGGCCTGCTCAACGGCGGTTCCGGCCATACCAATCGCCAAACTGCACTGATGCAAAATATCGGCAAAGGCATCCCGGTAGCAGTAGGCTTCGATAACGATATTTTGGTCTAAAACTTTAGTCAGCTTGCCAGGGGTATACTGCCAGGCGATCGCGGCGGCGATCGCCTGCAAGTCTGCTTCCCCAATACTGGGCACCAGGGCAGCGCAAAACTGAGCTTTTTGCAGATGTCTCACCTGTTCGCACAGCCGCAGCTGCAGCTTGAGATTTTCTAAGGCTTCCGGTAGGCGGCTACCGGGCAACAGGGCAATCATGGGCAGTGCCGGGTCAATTCCTAAGTTCCGGCCCGTCGGCGTCAGCACATCCATGATGGGATAGCCCGCAAACACAGCTTTGGTAAAACCCTGGCGATTCAAATCCTGAGCGGTGTAGGCATCACGGGTAAAAATTTGCAGGCAGCGCCGCGATCGCAGGCAAAACTTAGTCACCAGCGGTAGGCGCAGTCGCCCTTCATAGAAGCTGGAGGTCGAAACTAAAAAGGCGGCATAGGGGCGGCCCGTCAGATAGGCCATTAAAATGGGCACGATATCGCCGGTCGCCAAGAGCAAATGGCAGGTGCGGCTACAGCGACGGACGGCTTTAAGCTGCTGCCAGGTGAGGCAAATCAGGCCGTTTAGAACGTCTTTGAGGTAGTTGAAGGGATGGGTATAGATCAGCCCCCCAGAGGGCAGGCTGGTGGTAGGACCCACTACTGGAATATCGCTACGGCGATAGGCTTTCCCGCGACCGACCAGCGGCATAGCAGCGAATGTAAGGCTGGGTATGAGCGCCTGTAGCGATCGCAGTACCAGACTCGCATTGAGATCTTCCCCATGTCCGTTACTAAGAGAGAGCAGCCGCTGAGTCATTAAAATAGCTTTCAGAAGATCCTTCGCTAGATTACCGTGAAGGGCTAGCGGAAATCCCCGGCAGGCTAAGTAAGTTTGGGGGCAAGTTTGTCAGCAAGGCAGATATGCGGCTACTTTGCATCAGCAACGGACATGGAGAAGACGGTATCGGCCTACGCATTCTGCAGGCGCTACAGCACTTCGATCGGGCGATTGAGATAGCAGTTTTGCCAATTGTCGGGCAGGGGGCGGCCTACCGCGCTCAAGGTTTCTCGCCGCTAGGCCCGGCCCAGGATTTGCCGTCGGGCGGCTTTATCTACATGGACAGCCAGCAGTTAGGCAAAGACCTGCAGGCTGGTTTGCTGTCTTTGAGTTGGCATCAGCTTCAGGCCGTTCGTCAGTGGGCTGCCGCTGGCGGACAGGTATTAGCCGTCGGCGATATTGTGCCGCTGCTGTTTGCCTGGCAGAGCGGCTTGCCCTATAGCTTTGTCGGGACGGCTAAGTCAGAATATTGGCTGCGCGATGAGCAGGGGCCGCTTCCCTCGCAGGCTTGGCTGCGCCCAAAGTCGGTTTATTTTCCCTGGGAGCGGTGGCTAATGGCGCGGCCTCGCTGTCAGGCGGTATTTGTCCGCGATCGCCTTACGGCTGACTGGCTGCGGCAGTGGCAGCTCCCGGCTATTTACGCGGGTAATCCGATGATGGATGCCCTAGCCCCCAACGAGCCTGCTTTGCCGGGTTTAGCAGCCTCAGGGCTGACGGTAGTGCTACTCCCTGGATCGCGGGTGCCGGAAGCCCATCAAAACTGGCGGCTGATCTTGGCGGCAGCGACAGACCTAGCCCAAACTCTCTCTGAAAAGTCGGTCACTTTTTTGGCCGCGATCGCGCCGTCGCTGTCTTTGTCGCCTTTTGCCCAGGCGCTCACCCAGCAGGGGTGGCAGCCTACTACCTCAGAGAAGCTTTATCGGTCTGAAAATGCTACAAACGCTAGGCTTCAGCTGGTGCAAACGGCTTTTGCTGACTGCTTGCATCGGGCTGATTTGGCGATCGCGATGGCTGGAACGGCGACTGAACAGGTAGTGGGCTTGGGTAAGCCTGCGATTACGCTGCCGGGGGCGGGGCCGCAGTTCACCCGGCGCTTTGCCGAGATGCAAGCGAGGCTGCTAGGACCTTCGGTTTGCCTGGTGGAGGGGCCAGCGGCGGTGGGGGCGGCAGCGCGATCGCTGCTGGCTGATCCAAAACGATTAGCGGCGATCGCTGATAATGGCCGTCACCGCATGGGCACTGCCGGAGCAGCCCGGCGAATTGCTCAGAGGTTGGTGGAGATTGAAAAATGCGGTACAATTGAGAGCCGCGTTTGATGCTGAATTTTAGAAAGGCTGGAGAATTTCATGGCCCGCAAGTGTGAACTGACCGGGAAAAAGGCGAACAATGCCTACGCTGTTTCCCACTCCCATCGTCGTACTAAGCGACTACAGCACGCCAATCTGCAAAATAAGCGGATCTGGTGGCCGGCTGGCAACCGCTGGGTGAAGCTGCGGATTTCGACGAAGGCGATCAAGACGCTGCAGTCTAAAGGAATCGAGGCAATGGCTAAAGAAGCTGGGATTAATCTAAATCAGTATTAGGCTAGCTTCGGATTTAAGCGAGTCACAAAAGCGGTGAGGGTCTTCCGTGATATGACCATCAGCAGCCATAGCGAGAGCGTAGCTACACCTATGCTCTCGCTATTTTGGTATGAGTGACCTAAAGGGAATTTATAAAGTTGGTTAAGAAAACTCCATAGGTTCTCGGAAGTCAGTCTTTAAAGCTTGTGTGTACTATTTAACTGAGGGAGGAGCATTCCTCCCTCAGTA
>JAAHIC010000556.1 GCA_010671965.1 Leptolyngbya sp. SIO4C5 | reverse complement strand
TAGGCCGTATCGGCCTGCCATTTCCTTCCCAGGAATCCTATACTGATAGCTTGAGATTAAATGCCTGCTAAGTCTAAAGGAGATTGCATGTCATCTATCCGCGAGTTGCATCAACAGCTCACGAGTAAAGAGCGCTCTGCTGTAGAAATTACCCAGTCTTACCTGGAGCGGCTGCAGGTGCTAGAGCCTAGGCTGCACAGCTTTTTGTCAGTGACAGCGGATAAGGCATTGGCGCAGGCTCAGCAGGTTGACGCCAAAATTGCTGCAGGCGAAACGCTCAGCCCGCTGGCAGGCATTCCTATTGGTCTTAAAGATAATCTCTGCACCCAGGGAATCCCTACTACCTGTGGTTCTAAAATTCTGGAGAATTTTGTCCCCCCCTATGAGTCTACGGTGACGCAGCGGCTGGCCGAAGCCGGTGCCATTTGTCTAGGTAAAACCAACCTCGACGAGTTTGCTATGGGCAGCTCAACCGAGAATTCTGCCTATCAGCTCACCGCCAATCCTTGGGACTTGGCGCGGGTACCGGGCGGCTCCTCTGGGGGGTCGGCGGCAGCGGTAGCCGCGGAGCAGTGTGTAGTTGCTCTCGGCTCCGATACGGGCGGATCAATCCGTCAGCCCGCTTCTTTCTGCGGCGTTGTTGGCCTCAAGCCTACCTATGGCCTCGTCTCGCGCTATGGCCTCGTCGCCTATGCTTCTTCCCTAGATCAAATCGGCCCTTTCGGTCGTACCGTCGAGGATTCAGCCATTCTGCTGCAGGCGATCGCCGGATACGATGCCAAAGACTCCACCAGCCTCAAAGTAGAGATTCCCAACTATGTCAAAGCGCTCAAGCCGACGCTCAATCGTCGCAGCCGTCGCCGTATCGGGGTAATCAAAGAAACCTTTGGCAGTGGCCTAGACCCGGTTGTAGAAACCGCCGTTAAAAAGGCGATCGAGCAGCTACAGGAACTTGGGGCTGAAATTCAGGTCATTTCCTGCCCCCAGTTTCGCTACGGCCTACCCACCTATTACATCATCGCCCCGTCTGAGGCGTCTTCCAATCTGGCCCGCTATGACGGCGTTAAGTACGGCCTGCGCTCAGATGACACTAACCTGATGTCGATGTACACCAAAACCCGGGCAGAGGGCTTTGGCAGCGAGGTGAAGCGCCGAATCATGATTGGCACCTATGCTCTCTCGGCAGGCTATTACGACGCCTACTACCTCAAAGCTCAGAAGGTCAGAACCCTCATCAAGCAGGACTTTGAAAAAGCCTTTGCCCAGGTAGACGTTTTAGTTTGTCCGACATCTCCTACTACCGCTTTCAAAGCTGGCGAAAAAACTGACGATCCGCTCAGCATGTATCTCTCTGACCTAATGACCATCCCGGTGAATCTAGCTGGGCTGCCCGGCATGAGCTTACCCTGTGGCTTTGACGAGCAGGGCTTACCCATCGGTCTGCAGCTCATCAGCAATGTGCTAAGAGAAGATTTGCTGTTTGAAGTCGCTTATGCCTATGAGCAGTCTACTGAGTGGCACAAAAAGCACCCCAAGTTAGACAGTTAGCTCACCCACGGCCAAGCTGGCTAAAGTTCTAGCTGACACGCCTACCTAGCCATTTCTCAGGATCCGGCAGTATAACGGACTTGGGGTGAGCTAAAGCTGATAGTCTGATCGCTCCTCTAAGCGGGAGTAGGCTCCCTTTGTTTAAGGTTTTTACTGATTTGCCAAAGTGATCATAAATTGGCGACCTCTGCTAGTAGGACTGGGCGTTAGCGCGATCGCCTATGGGCTAGCGGCTACCCTCCTGTGGTGGCGGCAGTCGCGTTACGTGTTTTTCCCGGTGCGAGAGCTGACCACCACCCCCGAACGGCTCAACCTGGAATTTGAGGAAGTTTGGCTACCCGCTGCCAGCGGTAACGGCGAACAAATTCATGGCTGGTGGATTCCGACTCAGGCCCCTACCCGGCTCGGAACGCTAATTTACCTGCACGGCAACGGCGAAAATGTCAGCGCGAACTTGGGCCTTGCCTATCGGTTTCAGCGCCTAGGCTTTTCAGTCTTTTTGTTCGACTATCGCGGCTACGGCCTCAGCCAGGGACCATTCCCCAGCGAGGAACGGCTCTACGAAGATGCGGAAACGGCTTGGCAATACGTGACCCAAACCCAGCAGGTCCCTCCGCAGCAGATTTATCTGTTTGGTCATTCTTTGGGCGGCGCGATCGCCATTGAGCTAGCGACTAGAAAGCCAGAGGCGGCAGGACTCATCGTCCAAAGCTCATTCACTTCTGTCCCGGATATGGCCCAGCGCACGCTCTATGCCAAACTGTTTCCGGTCGATTTTCTCCTACACGAGCGCTTTGATTCTGCTAAGAAAGTGGCGAATTTGCAGATGCCCGTTTTCTTTATCCACGGCCTAGCGGACGATAGCGTTCCCCCAGAGATGAGCCAAAGCCTTTACCAAGCCGCTGTAGAACCCAAACAGCTTTGGCTAGTACCAGACGCTATGCATAATAATGTGGCTGAGATCGCTGATGAAGTCTACGATCAAAAAATTCGTCAGTTCGTCCGCTGAGACTAGGATAACTGGAGATTTTCAGCCGCAGCCGTAGAGAAAATTACTGGGTCAGGCTGACCTGCTGCTGAATTTTGACGTCAGCTAGCAGAGCGCGATCGCTGCTAATGTGCGGCAGCTTCACCTGGGCCGTATCGGGTGTTCCCGGCTGCAGCCGTTGCTGTCGCAGGGTCGCAAAGCTTCCCAGTTCAAGCAGATTCAAGCGAGGCGGCAAGATGTCGCTTTTTTGGCGCTTGAGGGCGTAGGAGGTGTTCGCTGTCTGCATCTGGCGATCGAATTCAGCCAGGACAGCGCTGAGATTGGGTAGGGCTGAGTCTGACAGCTCCAGGTTCAAGACATAGTAGGGATCAATCAGGTTGTCCGACAGGGTGATGCAGAAGTCTTCCACCGCCAGGGCATAGCTCTTTTTCAGCTCGGTCATCACCTGTACGGCATGGTATTCTGTCGTTTTCTCAGAAATAGCCGACAGCGTTCCTCCCTGACGATAGCGAAAGGCAATCAGCGGCACCCCGGCCCACATATCTGTCACCTCCACCACGTCGCCAATGTCGTAGCGGCAAAAGCCCGAATAGTTGGTCACTAAAACGCGGTAAAACTCACCGGGCTGGACTTCGTGGGGCAGTAAGGTTCGAGGCTGAGGGACATCCCATTGATCCGGTGGCACAAACTCGAAAAAATTGCTGGCGATCGCCAAGATTGTCCCGTCCGTATTGAAATTCCAGTGCGAGCCAAAGACGGCTTCCGAAGCGGCAAAGGTGCCGCCAAAGATAGGCAAATTGCCAAAGTATTCGCCAAAGCGCTCAAAGTAGAAGCTAGAGGGGCCACCGCGAGCCGTCACCATAAAAGCCAGATGGGGCCAAACCTGCTGGGGCAGCAGCCGTCCTTCTGCCTTGAGTAACCGAGCTAGCTGCTGGGCGCGATCGCGGTTGGGCCTAAACTGTCGCGATAGGCGCGATCGCAATTCTGGCTCTAGCTTGATCCAGTGGGCTATTTCACCGCTAGCAATATCTTCAATTAGCGATTCGCCATAGGTTTCTAAATAGGTACAAAGCTGCAGCGCCACCAGCGGAAAGGTTGCCCCTAAAACGGCTAGGTCAGGATCGCTGAGGCCAAAGAGCAAACAAACATAGTTACGGGCCAAGGTATCGCTAATGGGAGGTTCGATTGCCCATGAGTGACTGGATCGCACCGGCGTGGATCTCTCCGCCAAAGAGTGGCCTATCCAGCCCTACCTCGAACACGGAGTCGGCACCCGGATTCGGATTGATTACGACAAGGAT
>JAAHIC010000555.1 GCA_010671965.1 Leptolyngbya sp. SIO4C5 | reverse complement strand
AGATGACGCTCAAGCCCTGAAAGGATTAGCGGAGCTTTAGCCAATTCTTATGTTTCGGATTTTCTGCAAAAATTGTAAATCCACTTTTTATTTTCGCAATACTACGAATACGACCATGAGCATTATTAAAAACTGGCAGCAGAGTTTTGATTAAACCGTCATCTATCAGCATCATTGGCCAATGCAGCTAACTTATTATTTAGTAATAGAGTCTTCGAAAGGCTTCCTGAATTGCAAGATTTCAGTCTATGAAAGCAGCTTTCTTCGCTGGCAATTGACAGGCTACACGAGAGCGAATAGTTAAAGAATTTTAAACTTCATACTGGCCTAGCGCTTTTAATATCCGTAAAATCTGCACAGCGACCTCTTGCGCCGCGCGATCGCGGCGTGTACACTAAGGCTAAGAATTACAACATTCCCTTTTGCTTAAATCGCTAGAGAGGTCCGGCCAAGGCTTCTAGCGATTTTTGCGTTTTTGGGTTTCTGTGCTTCACATCTGACTCACCTCCTTTGGGCTGATTCTACAAGCTTTTGCGGGCTACGCGATCGCCTCAACCGGTTACCTGCTGCTCAATAAGCACAGAAAATTAGCTAGCTATGCGCTGCCAAAGCCGCGCAATCTCAGCTAGTAGCACCTGGATGTTTTGACGAAAAGCATTGTGTTCAGCTTCGTTCGCTGCGGCTCGTTCATCCATGCGGCTGATGATTTCCTCGTATCTGTTTTGGCTGGCTTGCCGGTCTGCATCCATGCGTTGACGATCAGCCCTGGCATCCTCTAGCAGGTTGTTGAATCGCTCGCTGTTTTCATCCCAGCGAGCTTGCTCACGTTGACGATCAGCCCGTCGCTCCTCAACCAATCCCCAAAACATCCGGCCTAGCTGCTGAATATCTACGTTTTGCAGCGAGGTTACCTCTCCCGTCTCATCGTCGATTTCTCGGATTCTAGAATCCCAAGCCTGAATAGATCTGGCGTTGGAGTCTGTAACCTGCTGAATGCGGTCAAAGCCAGCTTCAATGCGATCGCCTATCTGAGTGATCCTATTGCCTAGAGCTTCAATTGCACTGGTATTTACCGCGAGCTGTTCAGCGTTGCGCTCCAAAATTGCCTCGATTCGGTCTAGTCGGTCTGTCATTGGCGATCGCCCCTAACTCTGTTTCATCAAATAATTCACTAAAGCATCTAGTCTAGAGACCATGCTCTGCATCTCACCTCGAAAGGCTCTAGATTCGTTGCGATCCTCTTCGGCTCTCTGGTTAGAGGCTTCAACCGACTGGCGTAATACTTCGATAGCTGCTTCGTTTTTCTCGGCAATGCCACCTATCCGGGTAAATAAGCGCTTATAACCCTCGCCTAGCAGTTGCTTGGCGGCTTTTGAGCACAAAAAATCTGACACTTTTTGCCGCCCTAGCCCGACTACATCAGCAACACCTACTTGGCTCATTCGGTAGCTACCGTCTTGCAGCATTAAGCTATCGACAGCTATGGACCTGATAGTGATAGGCGCTCTAGTCGCTTTGAGAGAGGCTGTCATGACCGCAATCGCCTTATTTACTTTCCTGTTTTGCGTGGGGAGAAGGATAACGATCAGGGAACTGCGCTCTGACTGCTGCCTCAATAACGAAAGCAGTCAAGTTCGCCTTTGGCCTGCCTTCCCTATCAGCCCATTCCTGTAAGTCTTTGTTGATTTGATCAGGCAATGTAACGCTAAAGCGCACTGGCATATCTATATCTAATGCTGTATTCACCGCGATTGTACCTCTCAAGATTCAGCGTGGTTCAAATGTAACCGTATTAGAATCTAATACGGTGTTTACAGAATCATATAAGATGCTAGCATGACTGGCATAAGCAAACAAGTTTGATCAGATCGGCTATCTCTGCCAGATTTGCCAAGCCTGTTTGTCGGAGGCTCATTTCTTGCAACGCTACGCCACGCCTCATCAGCTAGATCATCAAGAGGACTTTCAAAATGACCAATCAGGTTTTGACCGAGAAAGCCAAGGCACTTAGAACTGACGGATCTGCCAGTTCTGACACAGCGCATCCTATGGGCGTCGATATCGGTAACGGGGCGCTGAAGCTAATTACCGGCATGGGGGAGTTTCGCCTCGATAGTTACGTGTGCTTTCTCTACGAACGGCTATCTATGGGCCTGACAAAGGGATATGTGGAGTATCTAGACGGCGATCGCGCTGATCTACACGGCAAACAGTGGATTGGCGGCATCAACGCCTATTACCATGACCCACGCGGCGTTGCCCGGGTGACAGATGATAAGGGCGGCAAAATTGCCCTCGGTCTGCAACTGCTGCTCTCCAGCCTGTCGCTCATGCCCCATCGCTCCAACTGGCATCTGTCAGTCACAGTTTCTATTCACGACGGTCAGACATTAGGCAAGGCGCTCAAGACGGCCCTGGAGGGTATCCATACCGTGATGCTCAACGGTAAGCGGTCTCGGGTATCGGTATCAGTCAATGCAGTTCTAGAAGAGGGCACTGGGGCTGTTCTGTTTTACAAGAATCAGGCCGACTTCACTAACGCGCTGCTCTATGACCTCGGCAACGGCACGCTGATTTTCAGCAGCTTCAACGGTCTGTCAATGACCGATCGCAGCTACAGCCAGAATGGCGGCGTAGAAAACCTAGTAGACGAGATTGCGACGAACGAGTTAGTGCGAAAGCAGTTGCTCAAAGAAGGCGATCGCCATCTGATCCGCGCTGGCATTGAGGCCCAGAACTTCACCTACGGCACGGCTTATCCAGGCTGGGATTTTAAGGATGCCTATAAAGCAGAGCTGCCACGCTGGATTGATCGAGTGCTGAAGCCGCTGGTGCGTCCCACCGAAGATCGGATGCACAGTGCTACAGCCATGCTGGCGATCGGGGGCGGGGCCTGTTTACCGGGCATTGCTACCTTGCTCGGCAAGCGAAACATTCAGGTATTGCCAGATCCGCAATGGGCCAATGCGCGTGGTCTCTATACCTACGCTGTCCGCAGAGCGGCACTGGAGGTGTAAGCCTATGAGAGTTTCGATTGAGAAAGGCTTTCAGCCTCTGGTGAGGGAGGTAATGGAGCAAATCAGGACCGAAGATCCGAAGCTGGCAGTGCACCACATCATCGGCTGTTGGAGCGCCAACCAAGGATGTCCTGGTCTGCATAATGCGGCTGCGCCAGCAGCAGCAACGCAACCGCCGCCACCTGCCGCGATCGAAGAGGAATTTGCAGCCATTGCTGACTGGAGTAATTAGCCCCGCTATCGAACCGACCAAAGCCTTTAGCGGGGCTGTCCCTCAACGAACACACATCAAAGGACTAAACCAATTATGAAACCTATCTCTTACTTCTGTGACACGCCTGCTATTCAGCAGCTTGAGGCGCTCTTCGGCTCTCGCTTTGAGCAGATGGAGCTAGAAGATCGCCTCTGTATCATCGTCGCCCTAACGCACGGCCTGTCCCATCACCTGCAAGGGCTAGAGTCGCTGCCCTTAGATGATCTATGCGTTGTAGCGCTAGGGCAAGACTTTGCAGATTTTCAAATCCCTCAGCTCCTTCGCCAGCTAGATGGGGAACTGAATCATCCTCAGCAGGTTTGCCAGCTGATCTCAGCCTTAGCTCAGAGCTGTGCTGAGCCTCTGTCTGCGGCTGTTTTCCTGGCCAATTGATTGCTTGTAATGCCCCCCGTCTGATGGGCGGAGGGCGATCGTATCAAGTACTGCTATGAGCTTTTGTGCAAATCGAAAAAACAAGTTTCTCCCCCGCATGGGGCTGCTGGGCCTGACTCTCTTTGGTGGCTTAATCGGCACCTTTGGCACCCTGCAAGCGGGCCGGGTGTGGAA
>JAAHIC010000554.1 GCA_010671965.1 Leptolyngbya sp. SIO4C5 | reverse complement strand
TTGGTTGATTTGGCTCTCAACCCTGAGGCTGCTACAGCCGATGCTGAGAGTGAAGCCGAGGATGAAGCCGCTAGCCCCGAAGCGTAGACGCTAGCTTCTCTACAGGCTAACGAGCTAGGCCAGGGACGTATCCCTGGCTTTTTGTTTAGCTTCCTATTCGAGTTTCTGTCCTCTAAGGAGGACGATTGAGTTTGTATTAGACGCTTAGACACGCACCCCTAAATTTTTATGGTTGATGCTGCCTTGCCGCCGCTGATTCAGCAAATGATGCAGCCGGAGTTCTATTCTCATCCGGTGTCAGAGACGATTGAGCTGATTCAGACCCATGTTTCCTACGTGCTGCTGACGGGGGAGTTTGCCTACAAGCTGAAAAAGCCCGTTGACTTTGGCTTTTTAGACTATTCAACCCTGGAAAAACGTCAGCATTTCTGTCACGAAGAACTGCGGCTGAATCGACGGGCGGCTGCACCTATTTACCTGGAAGTGATAGCAATTGCGCAGGCGGGCGATCGCTTTTACTTGGCTGAGGGGGAAGACGCGGCGGTTGAATACGCCGTTAAAATGCGGCAGTTTCCTCAATCGGCGCTGCTCAGCCATCTGTTTGAGCAGGGGGAGCTGACGGTAGAGCTGCTGCAGCGGCTAGCAGAGACAATCGCTGAATTTCACGCTGAGGCCAAAACCGATGCGCATATCCGCAGCTTTGGTGAAATTTCTCAGATTCGCGCCTCCATCGACGAGAACTACGCGCAGACCCAGGGCTTCATCGGCGGGCCGCAGACACAGACCCAGTTTGAACAAACCAAAGCCTACACCGATCGCTTTTTTGCGCAAGAGCAGGCCCTATTTCAGCAGCGGATTGAGCAGGATCGTATCCGCGCCTGCCACGGCGATTTGCATTTGAACAATATTTGTCTCTGGCAAGACCAGCTCTATCTGTTTGACTGCATTGAGTTCAATGAGCCATTTCGCTTTGTCGATGTCATGTTCGACATTGCCTACATCGTCATGGACTTAGAAGCGGGCAATCGCCCAGATTTGCGCACCGCTTTCCTTAATCACTACGCCGAGCAAACGGGAGACTGGGCAGGGCTGGAGATTTTGCCACTCTACGTCAGCCGTCAGTCCTATGTGCGGGCTAAAGTCACGTCGTTTTTGCTGAACGATCCTTCCGTCTCAGCGGCTGAGAAAACCAAAGCCAGTCAAAAAGCGGCTCCCTACTATCGCTTAGCCTGGCAGTATGCCCAGCCCCAGCAGGGACGAATTTTCGTAATGTCAGGACTCTCCGGCTCCGGCAAAACCACAGCGGCGCGACAGCTAGCCCAGCAAACCGGAGCGGTGCATCTGCGCTCAGACGCGGTGCGCAAGCACTTAGCGGGTGTCCCCCTGACGGAGCGAGGCGGCGACGAAATCTACACTGCCGAAATGAGCCAGAAAACCTACGATCGCCTACTAGATCTGGGAATACGCTTAGCCCAGCGGGGCTACCCGGTCATTTTGGATGCTAAATACGACCGGCAAGCGCGGCGACAAAGCGTGATTGCCCAGGCTGAGGCCAAGCAGATACCGCTGCAAATTCTGTACTGCGATACTCCCAAAGCCATAATGCAGCAGCGCCTACAGCAGCGCACAAATGACATTGCCGATGCTACCTCTGATATTTTGGCTCAGCAGTCAATGGAGCCTTTTGGCCCCGCCGAGCAGTCCTATGTGAAGACTATTGACACCACTCAGGATCTGACGCCTCAGCTCCGGGCGATCGCCTAGACTAGGCAAAAGAGCGGCACTGATGTTTAATCGTGCCTGTCGAGGTCTTAGGTTTCGGAGCGTGCCATGGTTGATAAGGCCATTCCAGCGGGACTGAAAATCTGGCTAGCTTTTCTGCTGGCACTGCTGGTCGTGGGGTATGACGTCATCCCCAGTATTTTGTTTGGGGCGGTCGGTGGCGTGGCGGGCGGCATTCTGTCTGCCTGGTGGCAAACCCCTGGCGGCGTCCCCGCCCCCGGTAGTGAGAATCCACTGCGACGAGTGCAGCGACGGCTCAAGGAGCGATCTAGTCGTTTACGTCTACCCTTTGGGCAGCAAGACCTGCAGCGCAGTCAGCGTCCTCGTCGCCGGGCCCGCCGCACTCGCTAATGTTTATCTTTCTCTCCAAGCTGCTGCCGCTGTTTGTCTATCCGCTGGGACTGGCCTGTCTGCTGCTGTTAGCGGCTTTAATTGTCATTTGGCGGCGTCCCCGCTGGGCGGCAGGGGCGATCGCTGTTGCTTTGCTCTTGCTGCTGCTAGGCGGCAATCGTTGGGTGACAGATAGCTTGGTGCGATCGCTGGAGTGGCGCTATTTGCCAGTGGCAGAGCTGCCGGTAGCTCAGGCAATTGTGGTGCTGGGGGGCAGCGTCTATCCGGCCACGCCGCCGCGCCCCTGGGTGGAGGTGTCAGAGGCGGGTGACCGGGTGATCTATGGCGCTAGACTTTTCTTAGCGGGCAAAGCGCCGGTGCTAATTCTCAGCGGTGGGCGGATTGACTGGAAAGACGGCGGTCCGCCGGAGTCAGCGGATATGGCGCAGTTGGCTAGAGCGCTAGGGGTCCCGAATGAGGCCATTTTTGAAGATCCTACTTCGCTTAACACCTATGAAAATGCGGTGAATGTGAAACGGATTTTGCAGGCCCAGCAGATTAAGCAGATTCTGCTGGTGACGTCGGCAATTCATATGCCGCGATCGCTGCTGATTTTTCAAAAGCAGGGGATTGAGGCAATTCCAGCGCCGGTGGATTTTCGGGTGACAGAGCGAACCCTGCAGGAAGCCAACGCCACGCCCCAGGGCAAAGTTCTCGGCCTTATTCCTGATGCTGGGCAGCTTGAACATTTCACCCGCGCTTTGAAAGAATATATCGGTATTGGCGTCTATTGGCTTAAAGGCTGGCTTTAATCTCATGCTCGATCCTGTTTCTACGCCCAATTCAGCAGAAGTCCGATTTGATAAGACTTTTGAGCTACAGCAAGTGGCGCAGGAGTTTCGCTATGAGGTGGCCCACCGGGAAGCTCTAGAAGCTTACTGCCAGTGGTACTACGAAACGGCGGCTGCACATCAGCGCGAGCTGGCATCCATGCAGCGAGATGTTGACTTTTTTGGCCTCTTTTGGCGGCGCCGGGGTAGCAAGTGATAGTTGGGCCTAGCGATAGAATGACTTTATGCCATTGAACGAAAAGGAAGAGTTTTTAGCGGCGATCGCTATCCGTTGCCAGATCAGCCTCCTTGGCTATGAGGCAAGCCAGAAATGACCACCACGCTACGCATCCAAACCGAAACAACCCCTCTAATTCGGACTGTGCATATTTATCGACCGGGTCAACCGCCTCAAGTGCTGGAAAATCCTGAGCAGGTCAGCGGTGAACCGGAACTATCTGGCTTTAGTTTGCCGCTGGCGAAAATTTGGTGATTGGGCCTATTTAGTTATGCGCAATCGCATTGTTCGTGCTTATTTTGAAATTGATTTAGAACTTCGAAGCTAATGCTCTCAAAATTGTTGTTGCAAAAAAAATGTTGAAGCAATAATGCGTCGTGACGCACCTTACAAGATCGGCGATTGCGCTAAATTCGCCTGACAATCGTTCTAATTAAGAGCCTTATGAACCTTTTACCAGTCGAGATTTCAAAAACGGAAATAGCTAATTTTTGCCAGCGGCACCGAATTGCTAAGCTATCTATTTTTGGCTCAGTCCTACGTGAAGACTTTAGTCCAGAGAGTGATATTGATTTCTTGGTAGAGTTTCAGCCTCAGACAAAGGTTAGCTATTTGGATATAGCTGGAATGGAAGAGGAGTTGACAGCGATCGTGGGACGTACAGA
>JAAHIC010000553.1 GCA_010671965.1 Leptolyngbya sp. SIO4C5 | reverse complement strand
TTGATCTGCCTTATCTGCTGCATCTTCAAATCTTTTCTCAAATTCTTTGACTGCTTCGTCGGAGTCGCATTTGCTACCCTGGGTATTCGTTAGATTCGCTTTGAAGCGATCGAGAGAAGTCATATAGCTACTCTAGGTATATCTGCAAACACTGTATTCAGGTCAGTGAAGGCTTTATCAGAAAAATCTGAAAAGATGCACGCCAAAGTAGATGAAATTCAGCTTAGTACAAGTGAACTATGCCGGCAAGCGTTTTAAATTAGGTTGGTACTCTTGATAAGTCCTGATTTTGTAGGAAGTGCTTGACTGTAAGGTGTGTTGCAGCGTCAGCTTGGGATATCTGGAAAAACAAACTTAACTTGCGCTCAGTCGCCAGATGGGATAGATTTTGGAGCAATAGCTGTATGTGTGCAGCTTGACTATCACCCCAAAAATTTGGTCGTGCGGTGCCGAGAGTTGCTGGACACAATCTCCCGACACCTGACCCCTTCGACAGGATTCGGCTGTCTCGGAGGCTGAGGTAATTTTACCTATAGCCGTCCCGAACTGCTATGTCTGGGGCGGCTAAATTTTTGGGATTTCCTACCCCACTTCTTGAAGGAGGAGTCCCAAAATGCTGTTTTATATCAACCCGAATCTCCCGGATTTCACCAATCTGGGAGACACAGAACCCCTGCGTCTAAACGTGTCCCGCGCCCAGCCGGAGCGAGAGCGCCTGCGCCACCTGATTATGGGGTCGCCAGAAGGGGTACGCGAGGCGATCAAGGTCTTGCACGTGCTGAACTACGCCGATCAGGGCTTGTGGAATAATCTGCTGACGATTCCGGAGTCGGGCATTTTGCTGACGCCGGAGCAGGGCGAGGTGTTTAGCTACCTGCTGCGCTATCGCCCTCTGAGCTAGGCGCTCTAGGGACCGGTTTCTACACTGGGTATGAGGTGAATGGCGCTGGAAGCGTCAGAAACCGGTCCCTGGGGTGAACGCTTGCAGGTCTTTCGCTAGCTTTTCGATCGCTTTGGCAATATCAGTCCAAGCCTGATCGCGATCGCCGTTTTCATCAGAAAACTTGATCACAGCCTTGCCATCTCTGGGCAAAGCTTGCAAATCTCTGAGCACAGGCTCACTATCCCAGGTACAGGGACGAATAATAACGGGTATAACGCGCATTCCTTCAGCCTTACGGCGTTGCAGCAGACGGGGAATTTCTTTGTCGGTGATGAACTGGGAGGCTAGAAAGTTTCGGCTCACAAGTAGGACAGCCATATCGCATTCGTTCATAGCGGTTTGAATAGCTGTGTACCATTCTTCGCCAGGTTCGATACGGCGATCCTGCCAAGCATCGATCAAACCACGCCGCTCCATGCTGCTGAGGGTGAGCACCAGCTCATCTTTAAATTCCTCGTCTTTGTGAGCGTAGCTGATGAATACTTTGGGGATTTTCATAGCTGATTCAGTCTGAGTGGGCCATGACTCTGTGCGACGATCAGGCGGAATTGGATTGATATGTTTTACAGACTGATGACCCAGTAATACCTGAGTATCGCCAATGAAATCACTGGTGTCAGAAATGAGGCTACGCACATCGACCATGTCAAAACTTTTCTGGCACTGAATTCGATAATTGCGTTTGTCTAGAGACTTGTGCAGCACTTCGAGCGGGTAAAAATGAGGCGATGACTCCGTCTGGCAGGAATGACAGTTACAGGGAATTAACTTTTTACATTTGTTGCGCAATCGCTCGTAAGAAGCATTAATCTTGTCTATCTCGTACCCGATGACTGTCAGCAAGTCCTTATGGCGATTGCCGCTCGTGCGGACATGAATTTCGCCTTTGTGATAGTACTCAATAACCTCAGCGCGGGCGGAGCCGTTGTTGAGCACAACCCCGTTTTTCCAAACCAGCTTCTGATGCTCAATGAAGCGATGCATTTCCACAATGAAGCGGGTCAGAATGCCCTTGGGCATAAAGTCATAGTGATAGCGCAGCAGTAGATTGTTGCTGTCGTCCCAGTCGTAGACGGGCTGCTCAATATCGAGGAGCTGAGGGGCAATGTATTCACAATCGCTGCCGGGGATTGGGTAGCAGAGCTTGAAGTTCACCATAAGCTGCAACAGCTCGTCCTGCATATTGGCGTATTCGCTGTCGCTCCAGATGGTGTTGAGCTGGGCGCGACTGAAGCGGCCCATATTTTCTTTCACCTCAGCGGTGTCGAGGGCTTTGTAGACTGCGGTGGTGCCCCATTCCGGCTTGAGAATGACGATTCTTTTGAGAATGGGGTCTTCGTGGAAGTGGAGGCAGACGCCGAGATCATGCAGATAGCGGCTGAGATTGAGCATTTGCGTCTGATCGCTAAACTGGTTTTGCTGACACAGCTCAAAGTATTTTTCAATGGAAATGTAGTTGCAGCTTTGAGCGTAATTTTCTAGGCAAGCGCGGACGCGCACCCAGATCTTGGGCAAAGGGGTGCCGACGTGGGGCAGCGCGATGATGTATTGCTGAATTTTGGCTTTAATCTTGTCGAGGCCGCGATTGTCTTTGAAGTTGGTGGCTAAAGTTTCTTTCAGGTCTTTAAATTCCCCTCGGAGCTGGCGCTCGTTCACCTGACAGGTGCGGTCTTGCTTTTCATTCTTGATGATGAAGACGGGGCTGTTGTCGCTGAGGAATTCAACGACGTTTAGCCAGTAGTAGAGGTCGGTGCTGTCTTGGCGAGTATCGACGACAATAGCGTAGAGGGAGCGCTTGGTGAGAAAAAACTGGTGGGTGGCGTGGTAGATTTCCTGACCGCCAAAGTCCCAGATATTGACGCGGAACATTTGGCCGTTGGGATGGTCAAAGTCCCAGCGGATAACGTCAATACCTTCAGTAGACTCTTCGTCGGGCTGGAGTTCGTAGTCAGCGTCCTCAATTTTCTTAGCTAGCGTAGTTTTACCTGCACCCCCTTCGCCCACAATGAGAAACTTAGCCTCATAAAGCGGTTCACTTTCATCCGGGTCGAGGGTCTGAAAGTAAAAGTTAAGAATTTCGGTGAGATTACCTGGATCTTTGTAGAATTCTTTTGGCCCCAAGATTTCTGGCGGAATTGGAATTGGATTACCTCGTAAGTCCAGTTTTTCCAGTTTGGAAAGCTGCTTAATTTCCAGCGGTAGGCCGCTCAGTGCGTTATGGCTGAGGTCGAGCGATTGCAGGTTCGTGAGTTGGACAATTTCAGGCGGCAGGCTGCTCAGTTGGTTATTGCGGAGGTCGAGCATTTGCAGCGCCGTGAGCTGAGCAATTTTAGGCGGCAGGCTGCTCAGTTGGTTTGAGCTGAGGTTGAGCGTTTGCAGCGCCGTGAGCTGAGCAATTTTAGGTGGCAGGCTGCTCAGTTGGTTTGAGCTGAGGTTGAGCGTTTGCAGCGCCGTGAGCTGAGCAATTTTAGGCGGCAGGCTGCTCAGTTGGTTTGAGCTGAGGTCGAATGTTTGCAGGTTCGTGAGTTGGACAATTTCAGGCGGCAGGCTGCTCAGTTGGTTTGAGCTGAGGTCGAGCGTTTGCAGCGCCGTGAGCTGAGCAATTTTAGGCGGCAGGCTGCTCAGTTGGTTTGAGCTGAGGTTGAGCGTTTGCAGCGCCGTGAGCTGGACAATTTCAGGCGGCAGATTGCTCAGTTGATTTAAATTCCTTGAAGAATTAAAAGAGAAATTTAAATCCCTTCCAAGGTTTAACTCCTTCAAACTGGTAAGTTGCCCAATTTCGGGTGGCAGGCTGCTGAGTCGGTTAGAGCTGATGTTGAGCGTTTGCAGATTTGTAAGCTGTGCAATTTCGGGTGGCAGGCTGCTGAGTCGGTTAGAGCTGATGTTGAGCGTTTGCAGATTTGTAAGCTGTGCAATTTCGGGTGGCAGGCTGCTCAGCA
>JAAHIC010000552.1 GCA_010671965.1 Leptolyngbya sp. SIO4C5 | reverse complement strand
GCTGGGTGGAGCAGGCTTTACAAATAACCCAGAGGGGGGCTTTTTCTTCGCGATTGACTTAAGCGATCGCAAAGAGATGCTGCGCAAAGAACAGGCTGCTAGAGAAGAAGCCGAACGAGCAAATCGGCTCAAAGATGAGTTTCTTACGGTGCTATCTCATGAGCTGCGATCGCCCCTTAACCCAATCCTCGGCTGGACGCACTTGCTGCAAAACGGCAATCTCAACGCCGAGCGTCAACGCAAAGCCCTGACAACAATTGAGCGCAACGCCAAATTACAGACGCAACTGATTGACGATCTGCTCGACATCTCGCGCATTATGCAGGGCAAGCTGAGCTTAACAGCCGCCCCTGTCAATTTAACGTTGGTGATTGCGGCAGCCGTTGAAACAGTGAAGCTGGCAGCCGAAGCTAAAAACATTCAAATCTCACTCGACTTAACGACTCAGATCACTCCCGTTTCCGGCGATGCCGCCCGCTTACAACAAGTCCTTTGGAACTTGCTGACAAACGCTGTCAAGTTCACGCCAAAAGGGGGACAAGTGACCATTGGACTACGGCAACTTGATCAGTTCGCTCAGATTCAAGTCTCTGATACTGGCAAAGGGATCGAACAGCAGTTTTTACCCTATGTATTTGAGTATTTCCGTCAGGCAGATTCCAAAACAACCCGGCAGTTCGGTGGCTTAGGCTTGGGGCTAGCCATCGTACGGCAAATTGTGGAAATGCATGGAGGCACCGTTCGGGCCGAGAGTGAAGGAGAAGGTCAGGGTGCAGTCTTTACCGTGCAGTTGCCCTTCAGCTGGCCTACGCAGTCCAGCGAGTTAGAATCGCGGCATGACCATGCCATAGCAGAGACTTCTTTGATTAACCTAAAAATTCTGGTAGTAGATGATGATGCGGATACTCGTGAGTTTCAGGCATTTCTGCTGGAACAAAGCGGTGCCCAGGTAACCGCTGTTGCCTCTGGATTTGAAGCACTGCAGGTTCTCGATCGATTTATTCCCGACGTGCTGGTGAGCGACGTGGGTATGGCGAAAATGGATGGCTATAGGCTAATTCAGCAGATTCGCTCGCGCCCTCAAAATCAAGGCGGTCGGGTGCCCGCGATCGCCCTCACCGCTTACGCCAGAGATGTCGATCGGCAGCGAGCATTAGAGGCTGGCTTTCAACAGCACCTCTCTAAACCCATCGAACCTCAAGCCCTAATTCAGGCGGTTGCCATGCTGGGCCAAGGACATACCAGCACAGCTCCAGAATAATGGTGCAATATTTGGCAATCGCGGTTAGAGAGGAAGCTGCGATCGCTAACTGAAGACATCAGCGATCGCCAAAGTCAGCCGACTCTGCACTTCCGGCCAAAGGTCAGGATTTTCCAAGTATTTCCAAGTACGGATCCATTCTAGGAAGAGGCCATAACTTTATCTAAAATCTATGGCTTCGATGGCTCGACGCTTGTAAAGCAACGCAGTTCAATGCCAGCTTTTCGGAGATAGGCCGGTCTATACGTGAGAAGAAGGCTGATGAATGGGTCTATTGTAGGGTTGCCGCAACATCAGTGACCTATCACCTGGATAGTAATTTAAGCAAGCCTGTCACAAATTTGTCAGGATTGCCACTATAAAGTGGTGCTTGCCCCCTACGACGATGAAAAAAATCTTTCCACCGTCTTATGATTCGCTAGACATCGCCGTTGCTGAAATCCTCGAACCTGGAAATCCCTATGCCTATTCCACATTGACTACAATCGAACGCTATCTGCGCCAGTTTCATCTAAACCGATTCACAGAACCGGCTGAAATTTTAGCTTTGGCTTATTTGCGTGGTCGAAAAGCCCTCCGCCAGGGAAAGCAAATCAGCAATCCCCATGCCTGGTTAAAGGGGACGGCGCTCAATATTATTCGTGAACACCATCGTCAAGCCCAGCGCGTCTTGACGATGGATGCCGACTGTCTCGATCTAGTCGCACAGACTTTGGAAGAAGATGTCTTTGAATCAAGCGATCTCTCAATTCAGCTCCGCGCTCTATGGCAGGCGCTGGAAACCCTTGCACAAAGCGATCCTGCTGCTGCCGAACTTTTGCGGCTGAGATTTATTGAGCAGCTCAGTTGGGAAGAAATTCGCAGCTATTTTTGGATTCAAGCTAACGATTTACCTAGCAACGTGGCCCTGCGGCAGCGAGTCTGCCGCGCCAAAAAGCGGCTGCGGCAGCTATATCACACCTGTGAAGCCCAAGCTTAAATTTCTAGCTAGTTTGTCAATTGGTCTGTCAGTCTAGAACCGTTTTCCCAAAACTCAAGCCTCAGGATTAGAGTTAACAGCCTGAGATCCCACAGCAGCCCGCTCTAGCTGTTCAAAGTCTTGTTTAATCGCTTGCCACAAAGCCCGGTTATGGGGATCGGTGCGCAGCGCTTTTTTTAGATAAATGCGGGCTTTACTAAACTCTTTTTGGCCGGTCAAATTATGGGCCCAGCGCTGATAGGTGATGGCCTGCCACTGCTTCACCTCTGGATCAAGGGGCATACGCTGGGCTAAGCCCTCTACTAAAGCGATCGCTCTTGGCAGCTTTTGCTGCTTGAAAAGAATCTGTAGCTGATCAAAGGAAGTTTGCTTCAAAGCCTGCTCCTGCGGTGTCAGGCTGGGATGGGCCTTCACCCGAATAGCAGGCTCAGCCTGGGCGACAGGCAGGTCCGTCTCAGAACTATCAGGCATGGCCTCTGGCTGCACGATACGAGCGATCGCCCGGTAAGCCTCTGTCACCTGAATAAATTTCTCTTTTGCCTGCGGATTATTGGCATTGGCGTCTGGATGATACCGCCGGGCCAAACGCCGATAGGCCGCCTTGACATCAGCAAAGGCGGCCCCCTCTCTTAAACCCAAAACTCGGTAGTCGTCTGCAAGCGTCATCCGTTAGAAGGATGGCAGAATTCTAAATAACTCTGCCATTCACTTTAGCAACTCGTTAGTCGTTCGCTACAGTCGTTGCCCAGTTTGAACTAGACAGCCTTTTCTTCGCTCTTTTCTTCGATCACGCGATCGATCAGCCCGTACTCCATCGCCTCCGCCGCTGACATGAAATAGTCGCGATCGGTGTCTTTTTCAATTTGCTCAATGGACTTGCCGGTGCGATCGCCCAGCATCTCATTCAGCTCACGCTTGACGCGGAGAATTTCCCTGGCCTCAATCGCAATATCGGTAGCCTGCATCCGCTGCTGCCCGGTACCGCCCATTGGCTGGTGAATCATGATGCGAGCATGGGGCAGGGCTAGGCGCTTGCCTTTGGTTCCGGCTGCGAGCAAAAACGCTCCCATAGAAGCCGCCAAGCCCACACAAATAGTAATGACCTCGGACTTGATGTATTGCATCGTGTCGTAAATGGCCATCCCGGCGGTGACAGAGCCACCAGGAGAATTAATGTACAGGTAAATCGGCTTGGAGGGATCGTCTGAATCGAGGTACAGCATGGCCGCCACGATAGAGTTGGCGAGCGAATCTGTCACCTCTTGCCCGAGAAAAATGATGCGCTCTTGGTTGAGACGAGTATAGATATCAATCCACTGGGTATACTGACTGCCCGGCAGACGATAAGGAACTTTGGGAGTGCCGATAGGCATGGCTATTCTCTCTTAATTGTCTGAGTTAGCAAGAATGGAAGTTGAAAAGGCAGCTGGCGGAAAACTTTCCCGCAACCGCTTCTAGCTGATAGCAGCAGGCGTTTTCGGCAGTTCTGAAGGACTCTCTAGAATGCGGTCGATGATGCCATAGTCTTTAGCCTCATGCGCATTCATGTAAAACATGCGGTCAGAATCTTTCATTACCTGCTCTGGGGACTTATCGGCATTTTTGGCCAAGATGTCCATCATCGTACGCTTGTTGTTCAGCACTTCCT
>JAAHIC010000551.1 GCA_010671965.1 Leptolyngbya sp. SIO4C5 | reverse complement strand
TTCCTATTTACAAGTAACTCAAATTATAGGCTGGCCGTAAATTTATCGGCTGAAATTGACCGTGGCTCGATAGGATCATAAGCAGAACTGCAATTTAAACAGCCTAGGTCAGTAGCAACGCATTGAGGGTACTGTTTTGGTTTCATCTCCCACTCGACTTCTCGTGGCAGCCAGCGGCACCGGGGGACATTTATTTCCGGCGATCGCCACGGCTGAACAGCTCAAGAATTTTGAAATCGAGTGGCTAGGGGTACCAGACCGTCTGGAAACCCAGCTAGTTCCAGAAAAATATCCGCTCCATACTATTCGCGTCGGTGGCTTTCAGGGACGGCTCGGTTTGGGCAGCATTCGCCTGCTGAGCCAGCTAATGAAGGCGGTGTTTCAAGTGCGGCAGCTATTACAGCAGGGTCAGTTTCAGGGAGTCTTTACCACGGGGGGATACATCTCGGCGCCAGCGATCATGGCGGCTCGCAGCCTAGGTTTACCCGCCATCCTGCACGAATCCAATGCTTTACCCGGCAAAGTAACCCGCTGGCTGAGTCCCTGGTGTACTAAAGTCGCCCTTGGCTTTGACGCTGCCTCCAGCCTGCTGCCCCGCACCAGCAGCATCTGTGTTGGCACCCCGGTACGATCGCAGTTCCTACAGGCGGCTGAAGATTTACAGGAGTTTGCCATTCCCAAGTCAGCGCCTTTAATCGTCGTCATTGGCGGCAGTCAGGGGGCGGTCGCGGTGAATCAGCTTGTGCGACAGGCGGCTCCGGCTTGGCTAGACTCTGGCACCTGGATAGTGCATCTCACCGGCGACAACGATCCGGAGGTTGATCAGCTAACCCATCCCCACTACATTCACCGCCCGTTCTATGACAATATGGCCGCTCTGCTGCAGCGAGCCGATTTTGCCATTAGCCGCGCCGGAGCTGGTACTTTGACAGAGCTAGCCGTGACCCGCACTCCGGCTATCTTAATTCCCTATCCCTTTGCCGCAGAAGACCACCAAACCTACAATGCGGCTGTGTTTGCAGCGGCTGGCGCAGCTATTGTCAGCCGCCAGTCCAGCCTGACCGTGGAAGACCTGCGCGATCGCGTGCTGACTTTGCTCAATGACCGCGAGCGGCTGGCTCAAATGGCCCAAGCCACTGAAGATTTAGCGATGATCGATAGTGCTGAGCGGTTGGCGACGCTAGTGCGCGAAGTAGTGAAGCATCACCACACCGCCAAACGATAAGCCATCAGGAAATCCATCATGACCGTAAGCACCTACAGGCAGCTAATGCAGCCTTGATTTACCTAGTTGACCACCTGAGCGCCGTGACTGCGAGGATCCTCTTGGCTGGGGGAGGCTGTGAGCGGTGCTTTGTCGATGTCCGAGGTGCGACCGGTGGCGCGAGCGTGGGGCAAAGACTGACTGCTCAAAAGCGCATCTAGATTTTCAGCAATGATCAGACGGGGCTGCTCGCCAATGGCGCTGCCAATGCTTTCTCCCGTTTGATCTAGATAAACAAAATGGGGAATGCCATCGACGCGGTAGTGCAGCATTTCTGGCAGCCACTTGCTGTTGTCTACGTTAAGCATGACGAAGTTAACGCGATCGCCGTACTCATCTTTTAGCGTCTGCAAATCAGCCGCCATTGCCTGACAGCTTGTACACCAGTTGGCGTAAAACTCCATGAAGGTAGGCTTTTGATTGGTCAATGCCGTCTCTAAGGGAACTGCCGCTGCTGCCATCTCGCTCAAAGAAGCGGAGGGAGTACGGGTCTGAAACCCCAGAACAACGGCCACTGTCAGTACCGTCGCCACTACCACTAAGACCAAGTTACGCAGCTGCTGCCCCAGAGAAGTCGAAGCTTGCGATTGTTTTGCAGAATCAGAAGAATCAGCCGCCATGCGCTAAAAATAAAGACAGGTTTGCTTATTCAGTTTAACGGAACTTTCTAGCAGCTTCAGCGGTGAAAAAACGCCTTACACTCACCTTTCCTAAACGCTCTGTCCATATGCCAATCACCTATCGATTGGCCAAAGACTTCAACGTGGCGGCTAATATTATCCGGGCACAGGTGGCTCCCAACCAGATTGGCAAGCTAGTGGTTGAGCTATCGGGGGATATTGACCAGCTCAATGAAGCGATTGAGTGGCTACAGGTACAGGGAATTGGCCTCTCTTCTTCTAACCGAGAAATCTTGATTGATGAAACGGTCTGCGTAGACTGCGGACTCTGTACCGGAGTTTGCCCGACTCAGGCACTCACTTTAGATGCAGAAACGTTCAAGCTGACGTTTGTGCGATCGCGCTGCATTGTCTGCGAGCAGTGCATTCCTACCTGTCCGGTTCAGGCCATCTCTACGGATCTATGACTAAGCTAACTCAGCGGTTTTGGCTTTCATTCATACTGCTGTTTTTAATCTACGCCACATTTGGCTGGTTCCTGCGCACTTGGGAAGCCTCACACCTCAGCTGGATACTGACCGCAGCTTTTTTGGTTATTAAAGCGGGCATTCTAACGATCCTGTGGAAGCCATCACGAGAGTTTGTGCTGCTGGGATTTCAGTCAGACATGGGCTACTTCGTCATGGTGATGGTGCTGGCTTCGCTGTTTGTGGCAGCCCTGGTTTGGCTACAAGTCTTTGCCTATATCTTGATGATGATTGCGGCAGGGCTGCTGGTGCGGGTAGATTTGCTGACGCGATCGGTGAATGACGTTTTGGCCTTCATCACGCTGTTGGCAATTCCGGCGTTAGGATTAGCGGCAAGCTGGCTACCGCCTGTATAAGAAATAAATTATGGCAGCAGGCTTAGGCCATTTTCAAAACCGTCACAGTGATCGCTGTTGAATGGCTAAGATGAGCCATCCTTATGGCTAAGGAATTCAACAAGCGTTTAACTGTTGTGCCCTGTGTCGGCCGTGTCACAGGGCTTTTTCATGGCTAATTGGTTTGGGAATGATGGCTTCAGGAATGCTGGGCGATCCACTCGGTCAGAATTGGATTGACCTGTTCTGGAGCTTCATCCTGGGGACAGTGACCTACCCCTGGCAGGGTGATAAAGTCCTCAACTGCGGCAAAATTCGTAAACTGACGGCCTAGCGCTACGGGTTCCCAGGGATCGGCTTCGCCCCAAATGCTGAGTACCGGACACTGCATCTGAGGCAGCAAGTCCTCTGGCAGCGGGCCTTGAGAATAGCCGATAAAAGCCAAAAATACATCAGTAGCCCCCGGATCGGCGGCAGGTTTGATTAAACAATCGATCAGCTCATCAGTGACGGCTTCTGGACGACCATAAGCCTGCTCTAGAATGCGGCGAACTACCTTGGGCCGGGCTAACCGGGAGAAAAAGAAGTGGCCTATGGCTTTGTACGCTAAGACCTTTTGCAGAATAGGGGCGCTCCAGCTCCGGTACCAGGGCAAGGTGACGCGCTTGCGATCGTGCAGCAGTCGCAGGGAGCAGTCTAGCATCGCCACGCCGCGTACCTGTTCAGGGGCGATCGCGGCTGCCTGCAATGCCACGATACAGCCAATTGAGTTACCAACCAGAAAAGCCGGTTCCCCAATCACTTCCCGACAAAAGCTTAAAATCTGTTCGCCCCAGGTTTCAAACGTATAGGCAATTGGCTGATTGGGGGTAGGTTTCGCAGAGCCACCAAAGCCAATCAAGTCAATGGCATACACCCGGTGTGACTGGCCTAAATCAGAAATATTTTTACGCCAGTGATCGCTGGAAGCGCCGAAACCATGAATTAGTAAAACAGGGGCTCCCGCTGTACCTGCTTGCTGATAGCGGATGGGAAATGTCTGCCAGTGCCAGATCTGTGTTTGGGCTGTATTGAGGGTCGAGGTCATGGGGCGATCGCGGCAGTTGCAGGTAGGGGGCGGATTTTAGCGGGTAGCTATTCAATAGA
>JAAHIC010000550.1 GCA_010671965.1 Leptolyngbya sp. SIO4C5 | reverse complement strand
AGGGTATGAGACTCTAGAGCAGCCGAACGCAGTGCTTCCTGATATTCCAGCGGTAGCTGCTGCCAGGCGGATAGATTTATCTGCACCTCGTAGGTAGTGCCCGGTTCCCACCAGCCTGGATAGTAATAGTAAGGCGCAATGCGGTTAAGACCCAGCTTTTCGTCTTCATAGGGGCCAACCCACTCAGCGGCATCAATCAAATTTTGCTCTAGCTGTTCAAAGATTTCATTGCCCGCCAGCACGCGCACGTCTATGCCTAGGCGCTCCATTACCTGCCCGCCCAGCCCCGGAATCCTCATTTTTAGTCCCTGCAGTTCCGTCACAGAGTTAATCTGCTGCTTGAACCAGCCGCCCATTTGGGCGCCCGTGCTGCCAGCGGGAAAATTGATAATGCCATAGTCAGCATAAAGGCGCTGAATGCTTTCTAAGCCGCCAGCACTCATCAACCAGGCAATTTGCTGCTGAGCATTCAGGCCAAAAGGCACGGTTGTAGCAAAGGCTAGGGCCGGGGTTTTATCGATGTAATAGTAGCTAGCTGTATGGCCGCACTCTACGGTTCCTGCCGCCACGGCATCCATAACATTTAGGCCAGCCACTATCTCATCTGCCGCATAGGGCGTGATCGTGAAGCGACCATCCGTGACCGTGCTGACGTGGCGACAAATAGCATCAACGCTGCCGAAAACAATATCAAGAGATTTAGGCCAGCTCGTGGCCATCCGCCACTGAACGAGCGGAGCAGAGCCGTCAACGGCAGCCGAATTGCTTTGAGCATAGCTCCGCTGTGCCAATAAACCTCCGCTAGCAGCAGTAGCAGTTCCCACGAAATGACGACGTTTCATAGTGTCTTGAGGCTTCCTAATGCGAGCAACAAATTTTGCCAAAGCCAATGATCAAAGCTGCAATAGCTGATTGTCCTCAAAAGCAAATTCAGCAAAGCTGAACTCGTTGATACGATTCCACTGAGAAATCTCTTGTTTGAACTTCCGCCACTGCTGATAAATTTGGCGGAAATCTGAGTTTGCCTCAGCCGTTTGCGCGTAGTATTCGAGCGCCGCCGTATTGGCCGCCGCGAGAATTTCCGGGCTGTAAGACTTTAGCTGAGTGCCTTTAGCAATAACGCGTTTGAGCGCAGCTCCATTAGCCGCGTTGTAGCGAGATAGCATGATTAAGTTAACCTCCGCCGCTGCTAGGCGAAGCACATCCTGGTATTTAGCGGGCAGCTGCTGCCACTGCGCTAAGTTAACCAACACGTCTACTGTTTCTGAAGGACTCCACCAGCCAGGCTGGTAATAGTAGCTGGCAGCCTGGTCTAGTCCTAGACGCTCATCATCGTAGGGGCCAACCCATTCAACCGCTTCAATTTCCTGATTGGTTAAGGCCGCCACAATTTCATCAGCGGCTAGGACAATCACCTCAACTCCCAGCGATCGCATAATTTGTCCGCCCAGTCCTGGAATTCGCATTTTAAGTCCCTGCAAATCCGCTAGACGGTTAACCTCAGTATTGAACCAGCCACCCATCTGCCCCCCGGTATTGCCTGCCGGAAAGTTGATCACACCAAAGCCTGCGTACAGGTTTTGCATAGCCTCCAGCCCGCCGCCCTGAAAAAGCCAGGCATTCTGCTGCTGAGCCGTCAGACCAAACGGAACACTAGACGAGAAGGCCAAGGCCGGGTTCTCTGCCAGGTAATAATGACTACTGGTATGGCCGCACTCAACTGTCTCAGCCGCCACGGCCTCCAGAACGGCCAGTCCCGAAGTGATTTCGCCAGCGGCGTAAGGCGTAATCGTAAACTGCCCTTCAGTAATAATGCTCACTCGCCGACAAAATAGCTCTGCCGTACCAAACATGATGTCTAGCGTCTTGGGCCAGCTAGTAGCCATGCGCCAGCGGATAGCTGGCGAGTCTGCCTGCGATCGAGAAGACGGTGTGGAGTTTGACCCAGTTTGCTGCTGACATTGGGCTAAGCCAAAACCAGCCACTCCGGCAGCGGCGGCTTGCGTGAATTGACGGCGACGCATAGATTTGACCAGAAACTAATACGGGTGGACTAGACGGAGCAAACCGACCTACTTGTATCTCATACAGAAATAACTGCCACCAACTGGAAATCAGCGAATTTACTCAGCTATAGTTTTCCCAACCATCCTGGGCAAACGACCGCCGCTGAGAAGTTCAGTAAAAACTTCATAGATGACGCTGTAGTTATCAGCTGCGTCTTTTTTACCCAAGTAGGCAAACCTAGTTATCTACAGGATGGGTAAAGCCCTCCGGGATGGCTGCACTAAGGCGACAGCATAACCCATGCGGATATTGGGTTTCGTGCCTCAACCGCAACCTACATTAAATTCCCGTTTAACTGTGCCTACCGACTCAAGCTCAGAGTCAATCATAGGCAGTTTATAAAATCTGGCTTGTACGCAAAGCTCTGAATTCTGAATAAAAATCTGATGCAGCAATCAGAGAATCTACGCAGGCAAGCCGACAAAACGTTTATGGCTTAGGCCCAATCTTCTTCCCTATGGCAGCCTTAGAAATACCAATCGGGGGATATACTAGGCCATAGACACAGTAAAAGAAACTTCATAAAGTAACTTTGATAGATATGGAGCAAGGAATTGATCTCCAAGGCACCTTCGTCAAAGCCTTGATAGACCTGGGGTTGCCCGCCGGCGCTGCAAAAGCTTTGTGGCTACCGTTACCCATGTTTTTGATTCTAGTTTCAGCCACCGTGAGCATTTTTGTCACGGTCTGGCTAGAGCGAAAAATTTCAGCGGCAGCTCAGCAGCGCATCGGACCTGAGTATGTAGGGCCGCTGGGTTCACTACAGGCAGTGGCAGACGGCTTGAAGCTTGTTCTTAAAGAGGACATTACCCCGGCGAAGTCGGATCCGCTGCTGTTTACTTTGGGGCCAGCGATCGTTGTCATCCCGGTATTTTTATCCTTCTTGATTGTGCCTTTTGGTCAAAACTTAGTGATCACCAATCTGGGAGTAGGCATCTTTTTATGGATATCTCTCTCTAGCATCACGCCGATTGGCTTGCTCATGTCAGGTTATTCCTCTAATAACAAGTACTCGCTGTTGGGCGGTTTACGGGCCGCAGCTCAATCCATTAGCTATGAAATTCCGCTGGCCCTAGCAGTGTTGGCGATCGTGCTGATGTCCAATAGCCTTAGCACGATTGACATTGTGCAGCAGCAGTCGGACTACGGCATCTTAGGCTGGAATATCTGGCGTCAGCCAGTAGGCTTTTTGATTTTTTGGATTGCGGCCCTAGCAGAAGCGGAACGCTTGCCTTTTGACCTACCAGAAGCAGAAGAGGAGCTAGTTGCTGGCTATCAGACCGAATATTCTGGGATGAAGTTTGGCCTCTTTTTTGTAGGGTCCTACGTTAACCTAGTGCTTTCAGCACTGCTGGTAGCGGTTCTATATTTGGGCGGCTGGGATTTCTTTATTCCCGTAGAACTTATTTCTCGTTGGACAGGGATCAGCGAAAATACGGCTTGGCTACAGATAATTACCGCTTCTCTGGGCGTGATGATGACCTTGGCAAAAGCGTATTTGCTGGTCTTTTTAGCAATTCTGTTGCGCTGGACGGTGCCCCGTGTGCGCATTGACCAACTGCTCGATCTGGGCTGGAAGTTTCTGCTGCCCGTGTCTTTGGTCAACTTACTTTTAACGGCTGCTTTGAAGCTGGCTTTTCCAGTTGCCTTCGGCGGATGATAAGAGTCGTTGAATCTTTTGTTGGGTCAGAGTCTATATGTCAATCGCGTGGCTCAAACCAACAATTTTGTACACTGTAATCCCGTTGCAGAAGGGACTCTTTCAATAATGAATTTTCTTAAGCAAGTCGGTGACTACGCTAAAGGAACGGCCCAAGCCGCAAAATAA
>JAAHIC010000055.1 GCA_010671965.1 Leptolyngbya sp. SIO4C5 | reverse complement strand
AACGTCGTTGGTCTGGGCGATCGCCTGACTAATCTCTTTTTCAGTCGGCAAAGTATCTTGCCAATGTTGCTCAAAATAGGACTGCAGCGTTTCAACTGCTAGGGCGCTAGCCACTTCACCGCTTTCGTGACCGCCCATACCATCGCACAGAATATATAAGCCTTTGGCCTGTAGTCGGCGCTCTTGAGGAGTCGCCAGCCTTTGAGACTGAGACTGAATGCAGAAAGTATCTTCATTGTGCTCTCGCTGCTGCCCGACATGGGTTAGCCCAGCATCTTCCAGTTCTACCAGCATCATAGGCAGAACCATCGTGGGGGAATCGTTCGTTAAGCTTTCTGCTTCTAAACCAAGCGTTTCTTCTAAATCTAAATCTGTTTCTATTAGGGGGGATAAAGCGGAGATGCCGGCAGCCTCAGCCCCAACTGCCTCACCACCGGACGGCATAGCCGACGCAGCAGCTTCTAAATCTGGGCTTAGATTAGCTGCAGTCGCCTCGTTAGACTGCAGCACGCCGTCAGCGATCGCCACCAAACGCGCTTGCAAAGTTTCAATGGTTTCAAGCTGGCCTGACCCTAGATCGCTGGCCAAAGTCACCAAGTCGCTTAGGGCATCTGGAACCTGCTGCAGCATAATCTGCCACAGTAAGCCCAAATCTCTCAGCGTGTAGCGCATCTCAGCCGACTGGAAGTAAAGCCGCTGCAGGCATAAAACCTGATCTTCATCAATGCGCAGGTTTTCAATATTAAGCAGACTGGGCTGTCCCTGATGCGGTTCTAACACCTGCCACAGCTCCGCCATCTCATAGCACCAGTGAACCTGCTGCAGCGGTTCAGAAGCTTCAGTGCGCCAGTAGTCAAATAGCTTGGGAAGATGGCCTCTGTGCTCAACAATTAGAACAGAATAATCTTGGGTTTGCCAAGCACTGTGTAGCTCTGGTATAGCCGGGAAAAAGCTGCTTTGCAGCAGCAGGTAAGGCTGGGCTGAGGCAGGGAGCGCTGCGGATAGTACTGTGTCTACGGCCTCAGATTCATCTGTTTCCTCCGCCAGTTCTACAAGTTGTTCTTCTGTCTCCGCTAAAGGTCTTGGCTCAGCCGGATGCGCATCAATCACTTCAGCCTCTAGCTCTAAATGGCTAAAAGTTGTGGGGGATAAAGGCTGCTGTACTTGATATCGCTGTTTGCTGTCTAAGTAGGATTTTGTCAGTTCAGGCGGCAGCGTGGGTGTTGGTAAGGATAAAATTGGCTCTAGGGTTTGAGCAGCAGAATCACTGGCTTTACCCATAGGTTCAATCGCCTCTGCAGTCAGGCTATCGGGGGTTGGGCCTTCGGCGAACGAACTTGCCGCCTCTGCCTGGGATAAAGTTGCTGTCTCTAGGGTCGAGTTGAGGCTTGCACCCACTTCATCAGCATGATTTGGCTTTGGCTCGCCAGCGCTAGGCTGCGGGGCTTCGGTACTAGCGGGTGGTAACGGTTCAATGGCGGCTGTTAGTGCAGGCGGCTCAGCACATTCTGCAGCATTGTTTCCTGCCTGGGCAGCAGAGAGAGTCACTATTGCCAATAGCAGCGTCAGCGGACTGCCGCAGTTTTGACAAAATTTGTTGCTATAGGGATTCTCAAACTGACAGTAGGAACAGATGAGCATAGTCAAGAGGCTCTGTAAACCTCACATAGTCACTTCAAAACGGTGCAGAACGACAAAAGCAAGACTCTGAAGAAACCTAAAAGCTTCTTCCTAGCCCATCTGGCTTGAACAGGCCGTAGCAGCTACTTACTTTCAAGCGCAATTGTTTTTAACATCTCACGCAATGAGGAAAGGTCTCATTATAGAGGGCTTTCACTCTAGGCTCCAACTACAAGGCAGCAGGAATTAATTTTCCTACCTTACCCTACCCTAGGTTCTGCCGGTATCTCAGGACATTTCGAGAGAATTTTAACAAGGCAAAAGAATAAGAGACCGTGATTAAAGCTCAAGCAAATGCTTGAGTTGGCTCAGCTCCTGGGCAGTCAGATCGCGCCACTCACCTGGAGCCAAGGAGCCTAAGCACAAATGGGCGATCGCAACTCGCACCAGCCTTAGTGTTGGATAGCCAACAGCGGCTGTCATCCTCCTGACCTGGCGATTGCGGCCTTCCCTCAGCATGATCTCTAACCAAGCAGTAGGCACTGTTTTCCGAAATCGCACTGGCGGATTGCGCGGCGGCAGGTCAGGTGAAGAGGGCAGACACGTTACCTGAGCTGGCTTAGTTCGATATTGCTGTACGGTCACTCCTTGGCGAAGCTGATTGAGCGCGCTTTCGTCAGGCACTCGCTCTACCTGCACCCAGTAGGTACGCGGATGAGCATAGCGGGGATTGATCAGGCGATGCTGCAATAGGCCGTGGTTAGTCAACAACAGCAAACCTTCGCTATCGCGATCCAAACGACCTACCGGATAGACCTCTGGTACGTCAATGAAGTCCTTTAGAGTTTGCCGCTGGGCTGAGCAATCGCTAAACTGCGTCAAAACCCCATAGGGTTTATAGAATAGTAAGTACCGATAAGCCATGACGGAGCGGGACTAATTTCAGCTTGATGAGCAGCCAGTTGCTTAACATTGCGCAATCTATCGGCTCAAGTATTGCAAAAATGTTTAGAAACGGTTCAGTCAGGAAACTGCCTTTTATCCTGAAATATAACTATAAGGAATTGTCGCGGGAATTCACATGGACAACGCACCGAAGTATCGATTTGTTTGCACGCTGACCTTCGGGGACATTTACGGGCAGATTATTGTCTGGCTAATTGTCTTGTTTGTCAGCCTAGCAGCCGCATTGGCGCTGATGGGTGCTAGCCGTCCCATCTATGCTCTAGCCACCGTCGGCTTGATTCTGGTTCTTTCTCTGCCTTTCCTGCTGTTTGCTTTTGTGACAACGCTGCTCAATCACATTGAGTTTTCAGCTGTTGATCCCCAGTCAGAAGCAGCCGCTAGGTTTGGTAATCCAACTGCTGACCAAAGACCGGCCCAAGCCGCCAGCTAGTTTTTGCGCCTAGCTATGACTTCTGCACCTGTAGTCCAAGCTAACAGGTGCAGAGAAGGTAAATTATGTTTGCTTGCCATCCAAAAACTGACTGACACAGTCGGCTTTAGGTAACCCCCAAAGATGGCTGTGATGATTTGGGCAAACAGGCTTAGCTGAACCCAGCCGCAAATAGTAATACACCACTAATTACAGCCAAAATCAGCAATACTTTTCCGGCATTCCAACTGCCTTTCCAGGAATAGTTCTTATCTTCCGGCATATCTCATACCTCACGCTGGCGGTTCAATCTTTTATCACCTTAAATGGAGGCCGCACCGTCGTCATGGTCAGAGCGATAGATATTTTTGCCCTGCGGCCCTAAGAAGACATCACCGAAGTTTTAGGGCGAGCAAAAATCATGCGTCCGGCTGAAGTTTGCAAAGCGCCAGTGACAACCACGGAAAGCTCATCGCCGATATAATCCTTGCCTTCCTCAACCACAACCATAGTGCCATCGTTAAGATAGCCCACGCCCTGGGTTGGCTCCTTGCCTTCTTTTAGAATTTTGATATCAATATCGTCACCCGGCAGGTAGCTCGGTCGAATCGCCTGAGCTAGATCGTTAATGTTAAGGACAGGCACCTGCTGCAGGCTAGCGACTTTATTAAGGTTGTAGTCGTTTGTCAGCAGCGTGGCGTTGAGTTCCTGAGTCAGCTTGACTAGCTTGGCATCGACTGTAGCAATGTCGTCATAGTCGGCCTGGTTAATCAGCACGCGATTGGGATAGGCATCCCGTACGCGGTTGAGGATATCGAGTCCCCGGCGACCTCTAACCCGCTTCTGCTCGTTGGAGGCATCCGCTACCTGCTGCAGCTCTTGCAGAACAAACTGGGGAATGAGGATTTGACCTTCCAAAAAGCCTGTTTCTAAGATATTTTCAATCCGGCCATCAATGATGCAGCTAGTGTCTAGGATCTTAGTGGAAGAGGGCTTGAGAGTACCTTCAGCAACCAAGACTGATTCAAAGCTGCTGGGATTAATCAGACGCAGGAGCGTTCGCCCGTGGGTATCGGCTAAGTTCATGCCGGAAACAGCAAATACAATGCTGCCCAGCACCGCTGTCAAAGGCTTGATGAAGCCAAACTCGCTGGGAATAGGCAGTAAAAACAGAGGAGCCAGCATCAGGTTAGCGATCAGCAGACCAATGACCAAGCCCACCGCTCGGCTCAGCAAAATGTCAGGGGGCATCTCTCGCACCTGCCGCTCAATGCGCCGGTAGCTGGTCTGAAAAACCAAGCCGACAGCCCCCCCAATCAGAGCACCAAAACCGCCGGTGACAGAGCTTAAGCCCTCTATGCTTGTGACCTGCTGCAGTACGTTCGCTGGCAGCAAATCGACGCCATAAAAGCCAATACCTGCGCCTGCTAGGATAAAGGAAAAAACAATAATGGCGTCAAGCATAGGAATTAAACCGGGGGGCTAACAGTTCAACTGAGCGCTGAGAAACTGGCTCTCTATTTATTAGCATCTATATTGCGCTGATCAGAGTCAACCCAAAGTATACAGCCGTCCTTGAAACATCACAGGTTGAGGCCCAATAGCTGCGTCAAAGGAGACTCTGTATTGCATAGCCTCATTATAGTCGGGCGGCTGACGATCGCCGCATTTATACCTAGCCAATCATGCCGTTAACTCGGCGATCGCGTCTATTTGCGCTGGCGTCTCCACTCCGCCGCTTTCATAAGTTCTGTGAATATAACCGTGCCCACTCCAACCGCATCTCCTCAGCAATCCTTAGCCACGGCTGCCTACATTCATATTCCCTTCTGTCGGCGGCGCTGCTATTACTGCGACTTTCCGATTTCAGTTTTAGGCGATCGCCGTCGCGGTGAAACTTCAGGCACCCTACAGCAGTATCTAGCCGCCCTGCATCAGGAAATTGCTGCCACACGTCCCTACGGCCCACCCCTGGAGACGGTTTTCTTCGGTGGGGGAACTCCCTCCCTGCTGGCAGTTGACCAGCTTCAGCAGCTATTGGCACACCTAGAGCAGCGCTTTGGCTTAGCCCCCAATGCTGAAATTTCAATGGAAATGGATCCGGGAACCTTTGACTTAGCCCATATGCAAGGCTATCGGGCGGCTGGGGTGAACCGTGTCAGCCTGGGAGTGCAGGCGTTTCAATCCGAAATCCTACAGGCCTGTGGTCGCACCCACACGGCTACAGACATTGGCCAGGCAGTAGACATTTTGCATCAGGGCGGCATTCAGAACTATAGCCTAGATCTAATTTCCGGTCTGCCCCATCAGACGCTGAGCCACTGGCAGGATTCTCTGACCCAGGCGATCGCCCTGCAGCCCCAGCATATTTCGGTCTATGATCTAACGATCGAGCCAGGGACGGCTTTTGACAAATGGTACCAGGCTGGCTCCGCTCCCCTGCCGACTGACGAGCGCACCACAGAAATGTATCGTCTTGCCCAGCGAACCCTTACCCAAGCTGGCTTTGAGCATTATGAAATTTCTAACTACGCTCAACCGGGCTATCTGTGCCGCCACAATCAGGTCTATTGGCAGAATCGGGCTTACTATGGCTTCGGCATGGGGGCGACGAGCTACCTGCAAAAACAGCGCTTTAGCCGTCCTCGCAAGCTGCGCCAATACTATCAGTGGGTCAGCGCCTATCAGCAAACAGGGCAGATAGACTGTCCGCCCACTCCCCCTGCAGAGCAACTGCTCGATCAGCTCATGGTGGAACTACGGCTAGCTGCAGGCATCGACCTGATCGCGCTAGCGCAGCAGTTTGGCTTAGACATCGTAGAGCGCATCCAAAAGCGGCTGCAGCCCTACGTGCAGCAGGGTTGGGTTGAAATAACGGCAGAAGCGGCCTCTTCTCGTTTGCGCCTCAGCGATCCAGAAGGATTTCTTTTTTCCAACGTGGTGCTTGCGGCCCTGTTTGCCGAATTTGACTAGCTCAGCACCCAGGTTACAATCTGCGGGAAGCGAATTAGCAACAGCAGCCCCATTAGCTGAATCAAGATAAAGGGAATAACCCCTTTGTAGATATCGGTGGTTTTGACCTCCGGTGGAGAAACGCCGCGCAGGTAAAACAGGGAAAAGCCAAAGGGCGGCGTCAGAAAAGAGGTTTGTAAATTGACGCCCAGCATGACCCCAAACCAAACCAGGTTGTAGCCGTAGCTCAGCGCAATCGGGGCCATCAGCGGCACGATGATAAAAACAATCTCAAAGTAATCTAGAAAAAATCCCAGGACAAACACCAGCACATTGACAAAAATCAGGAAGCTGACCACGCCCCCAGGCAGGTTGAGCAAAATATCTTCTACCAGGCGATCGCCCCCCAAACCGCGAAACACTAAGCTGAAAATAGTGGCTCCTAGCAGCAGCACAATCACCATCGTCGTCAGCTCAACGGTAGACTCTAGGGCTTTAATCAGCGTCCGCAGCGTCAGCCGTCGGTTCAGTGCCGCCAAAACCAAGGCACCGGCTACGCCCATTGCGCCCGCCTCAGTCGGCGTGGCGACCCCCGCAAAGATACTGCCCAGCACTACCAGAATCAAAAACAGCGGTGGCAGCATGACTAGAAACACCCGCCTTGCCAAGGCGGCCTTAGAAATATCCAGCATTTCTGCGGGCAGAGCCGGAGCGGCTTTGGGCCTAAAAGTCGCGATCGCAGCCGTATAAATCAGGTACATAGTCGCCAGAGACAGTCCGGGCACCAGCGAACCTAAAAACAAATCGCCCACTGATACCCCTAGCTGATCGCCCAGCACAATCAGCACCACGCTGGGCGGAATCACCTGTCCTAATGTGCCAGAGGCAGCAATCACGCCTGTCGCCAAGGCCGGACTATAGCCGTAACGCAGCATAATCGGCAGGGAGATCATCCCCATTGCGACCACGGTTGCCCCCACTACGCCGGTAGCAGCCGCCAGCAGCGTTCCAACTAAGATAACGCCAATCGCTAGCCCCCCCCGCAGCCGCCCAAACAGCAGGCCGAAGGTTTCAAGCAGATCCTCAGCTAACCCCGATCGCTGAAGCAAAGTCCCCATCAAAATAAAGTAGGGAATGGCTAGCAGGACATAGTTGCCCATGATGCCGAAGATCCGCTGGGGCAAAGCCGTAAACAAAATCCAGTCAAACTGCCCCAGGAAGGCGCTCAATATGGCAAACAGAAGTCCGGTTCCGCCCAAGGCAAAGGCAACCGGATAGCCCGTAAAAATGAGGACTAATGCCCCCAAAAACATCAGCAAGCCTAAAGTCTCACTCATGAATTGGCCTCCTGATGGTTCGGTTCATAGCCGCTGATAATAGCTGCCTGCTTAATCACCTCGGCAATTCCCTGCAGCGTTAGCAGCAGAAAAGCCACAATAATCATTGTTTTGATGGGATAGCGAGGTAAACCGCTTGGATCAGAAGACTGCTCCCAAATCTGCCAGGAGTTGATCACAGAGGGCAGCGAGTATCCCAGCACCAGCAAGCTCATGGGAATCAGCAGCAGCAGTCCTCCGAGCAAATCCACCCAGGCTTTGCCTTTGCGGGAAAGCCGACCATAAAAAATATCGACGCGCACGTGGGCACCCCGCTTGAGGACGTAGGCAGCCCCCAGCAAAAAAATGAGGCTAAACAAATACCATTGCACTTCAATATAAAGATTGGAGCTAAGATTGACGCCGATATAGCGTCCCAGGTAGCGAGTGATGGCGTTGTAGGCTCCCATCACAACCATCACCAGGGTTAGCAGCAGCGTCAATCGCCCGATCCATTCGCTCAGCTGATCAATCCATGCGGCAATTTTCAGCAGAAATCTCATGCCTCCTCCGGTGACGCTCTGTCGATTCAGATACTCAGCTTACTTGCTCAAGGTGTCATTTTGAGCGAAACGGCGAGGTTCACCACGCACAGCTTTTTGAGCCAAAGTCAATCTTGTTGTTTAAAGCTTTGATGGAATTTTCTAGATTTCACCGTAATTAGCGATCGCCTAGCTGTAGGGTCTGCTGGAATCTTTTATCTGGGGAAGGAATGAATCACTTTGCGGTTTTGATTCGCCTGCTGCGCGATCGCGCCACTGTTTTAGAAGAAATTCGGCAAGACATCAAGCTAGAGCGCAAAATTGTCTCTTTACTCATTTCTAGCGCTGTATTTCTGGCCGTTTATGGCGCAATTATTGGAGCCTCTAGTAGCTGGCTGCAAATGCTGTCTTCAGCCATTAAGCTGCCAGCGTTATATCTGATTACTTTAGTTATCTGCTTGCCGACGCTGTACTTCTTTGACATTCTGTTCGGCTCTGCGCTCAACTTTCGCCAGTACATGGCTATGGTGCTGACAGCGGTTTCTGTGATCAGCGTTCTTCTATTTAGCTTTGCCCCGGTTTCACTCTTCTTTTTAATTTCAATTCAGGACTACGCCTTCTTTCTATTGCTGAACGTGGCGATTATGGGCCTAACGGGCATAGTAGGGATCAAGCTGTTCTACGACGGTATGCGTAGTCTAGCGGGCGTTCAAGCGGCTGAAGATCAGTTGCGCAATCGCCTGCTAAAAGGCTGGCTGATCCTCTATGCCCTGGTAGGAAGCCAGCTAGGATGGACATTAAGACCTTTTTTCGGAGCGCCTAACGAACCGTTTCAGCTCTTTCGACCTGAAATTGACGGCAACTTCTACGGTCAGGTCTTTCGGATGATCTTTCAGCTCTTTGGCATTTAATTTCTCAATAGCTAAAAAATTCAGTCATCTCACAACCATTCACATTCTCAATACTTCGCGAATGCAGCCCAATCTTTCAGCGCTGAAAATCACTGAGCGGGAGCTAGATACGCTCACGGGCTTAGATATTGGTGAGTTTACGATGGGGCAGGCTTATCGGCCCTCAGCGCTGCGTCAGTCTAATATCCTCTCGCTGTTGCTAAATCAGCTTCTCACCTTCGGCGTCATCATCATTTTTTGCCTGCCGCTCAGTCTGATTGTGGCGCGCAATCAGGGACTGGGGGAAGATCTCAGCAGCGCCGCTCGGTTTGTGCCTGTGGCCTTGGGGGTAGCCGTGGCGATCGCCTGCGGCTGGAATTTTTACCGCTGGTGGCAGGGCCGCTATTTAAAGGGATTAGCCTGTTTGCTAGATGAAATCGATCGCTACCACGAAACCCTCACGGCTGTTAGCATTCTAGACGAGCTGAGCCAGGCCAATCCCGCTCAGCCCAGGGTAGAAAATCGGGGTGCTGTTTTAGAGGCTCTGCAGCTCACGCGCAGCAGCCTAATTTGTGCCCTGATGACAGAGCGGATCCTCCGCAAGCATCAGCGCTTCATGGCCCGTCGCCAGGAGCTATTTGCCAATATTGAACAGAACTTAGCTTCTTTGCAGGCTCTTCAGATGAATCAGGCCGCTAATGAATATGGCGATCTGCTCAACGAGGCTTTGCAAATTGGCACAACTGTTCATCAAGAAATTCAAAAATTAAACTCGGTTTCTGCCTAAATTGCGATCGCTCTGAGCCAGGCAGATTATGCTAGCTCTTAGCAGCACAACAAGCTGGTTGCATCTGCCATCGGGGAAGCTTTCTCATTTTTATTCATGCAAACGAAAAAGCTACGCAATTCACTCCTATTCCCCCTTCACGATAGCCCATGTCCTCGAAGTTCGTTTTAATGATCTACCCGGTCGGATTTCAAGGCAAAATCTGGCAAACCGTCCTGCGATCGCAAAATATTGCCGTCATTTGGGAATCTGCCGATGTTGGCCTGATCAAAAGCCTGCAGCAGCTCCAGCAAGATGAATCCGCCCTGCCCGACTTAATTCTGATTGATACTCGGCTGCAGTCACTCAAACCCTATGCTATTTGCCGCTGGTGTCAAAAACATTGCCCAGCGCTCAAAATTGTCTTGGTCAACGGCTCTCAGCATGAGATTTTGGCTTCAGAACGGCAGTGGGCTATCTGCCAAGGGGCAGCCGATCTAATGCCCCGTTTCCCTATTCGTAACCTGATTAGCTACACGGCGACCCGCGCAGGCCAGGTTTTAAACCTGTTAGAGTTACCGCCGCTCAATCATAGCGCCTTAGTCACAGCGCTCCTGAAACTGCGGGCCAACTCTCACGGTAAGGCAGTTGTGGCCTTCCCAGGACCAAAACTAGCCTCTCTTCCCCTCAAAATCGCCTCTCAAAAACAAAATTAGCGGCGCGCTGACGGCTGCAGCTATAGGGCCCAGCCTCTACTTGACGCGACCGCGAAAGCGAACAAAACCATAAGAGCTAGGCGCAGGCGCGGGAGTACCTGATTCAGCATAGGGCAGCGTACCCAGTTCAACCACAACCGCACCGTTCAAATTGGTGTTGCTGCTGTTGCCATCCCCGTCACAGTCTAGACCGGGGAAAGTTCCGGCTGGATCAATGCCGGGAGAAAAATAATAGCCGCGATCGCCATCAGACAGGTTAGTGATGGAGGCCGTCGTGGTTCCTTGGCTGAGGACAATGCCGCGATCGCCAGTTGAAAGTCCACCGGGATCCTGGGCCGGACTGCTATTAAAAGCACTGGCGACAAAAGCGGTATTGGCAGGCACGTAGTCACAGAGCAGCACGTTTTGAGCGTCAGCTCCCCCATTCGACAGAAAATAAATGGTGTACTCGATCTCATCACCAGGCACCACTAAGCCGCCATCAATACCCCCTACCAGGTAATTTTCAACCGGAGTCGGCCAGGGATTACTAGCATCATCGTTTGCATCGCTGCTGTCGTTAATATAGTCGTCTAGGGCATCGCCGCTGAGGGTCACAGCGCTGCCATTAATAGCGGTAATGCGCTTAACCAAAACAACATTCGGGGTGCCATTGTTGCTGACGCCGACGCTAGCGGTGCGACTGGTAGCTGGGTCTGTGTCTCGCGTGGGTAAAAAGCTTGAGCAGCGACCACTAGCCTCACTGCTGGTTGTCAATTCCCAACAGGTGCTGGTATTGCCGTCTTGTCCATTGGGCGTAAGGCTGATGGATTGTCCGTCCGCTGCGCCAGCTAGATCTCCCTGATAAGTATCTGCCCACAGGTTGAGCCCAGCCGGAGGCGGCTGATTGACGGCGCTGCCTGAGCCATAGGCAATATAGTCAACAATGCGTGTTTGATCGTCGTAGAGCCAAACGTCATCGCCAGTGTTATTGAGCTTAGCAGGCTGACCCAGCCAAGTTTGAAAAGCGGCGTCAGGCGCTTGATGAGCGGCGGTATTGTCGCCGATCCAGACGATGGCATACTCACCCGCAGCTAGCGTTGTGCCTGCAGGAAAAACGTAGGCCGGATCAACCGAACTGCCAGTAATAGAGCCAGTCCCATCAGTGTCATTGGCGGCTGAGTTGCCATCAATGAGCTGCCAGTTACTCAGGTCAACGGTTGCATTAGAAGCGTTGTAGAGTTCAATGAATTCATCGTTGGTAGCAGCGCTGACACCTGTCTCGTTGTAAAGCACTTCATTGATAATAATTTGTCCGGCTGAGGGTGATAGTTCGTAGTTAGCCGCGATCGCAATGGGGTAGTCTTCTACTTCACCATTATTCACTTCACCATTGCTGGTGCTGACGGTAACGCCCGTAGCCGACTCCACGATTTCTTGAATACTGCCTAAGCGGAAACGGGCATAGGTATCACCGGGGACGACGTCGGCTGGAATCGTAAAGGTGACGTCGAACGTTCTGGGCGCGCCCGTTGTATCTAAAGTGAGACTGCTGGAGGTCAGGGTTATCAGATCGGACGGAACCGTGACGGTAGCCGATCGCTCACCGGGGTCATCAAAATCACCATCCTGGTTGAAGTCAATGTAGCCCACTAGATAAGCATTGAGCAGCGGCACGTTATTTCGGACAGTGACCGATACGGTATAGGTCTGACCGGGTGTAGCCGTCAAAGCGGGGAAGCTACTGACGCCATCTTCATCATCAAGGCCAGTAGGGCCACCACTGAGCAGCGTACCGAGTATGTCAACGTCGGTAGTCTCCGCATCGTCAGCGCTAGCGCTGACATCTTGCAGGCTGCCATCATCACCGTCTATATGAGTCCCCAAGCTCAGATGCAGGAGTCCCAAAGGATCTTGGATGACTATATGAGTAGGGCCATCATCGCTTTCGGTAGTCCGGTAATTGCCTGTACTCGTACCCGTACCCGTATCAGGCGCGTCACCGTAGTCATACAGTGGCACAGCCACAGAGACGGGATAGTCTTCAACTTCTCCATCACTGGCATTACCCAAAGCCCGCTCATCAATCCCTAGGTTGAGTATATCAAGGGCACCTGTCTTATCGGTCAAAGTGTCGCTAGTCAAACGAAAGCGAGCATGGGTATCGCCGAGAAAGGTGCTGAGCGGCAGATTCAAAAGATTGAGAAAATTGATAATACTGTCCATATCCCAGGTCAAATTGACGCTGTCCTGACCGGGATTGACCGTAGCGGCCTGATGCTCATCTGCTTCAAACTTGCCGTTCTGGTTGAAGTCTATCCAGGCGTGGAGAGTTGCGGCGCTGCCGGTAGTATTAGTTACTGGGACAGTGAGGCTATAGTTTCGGCCCAAT
>JAAHIC010000549.1 GCA_010671965.1 Leptolyngbya sp. SIO4C5 | reverse complement strand
GATAACGATGAGTAAAACCAGCAGTAAACCTTGAATTATGAATACCGTGTTAGTCATAGCAGCGACCCCGGCAAGAGAGATCCTGGCATTGCCTCTATCTGAGCCTATCTACTGTTTGCTGAGCTTACCGCCAGACCCCTTGTAGTACACCAGATCGTACTTACTACAAACGGCCTTGACTGCAGCTTCGACCCGTTCCTGGAACGTCCCTTTCGCTGTGCTGAAGGTATCATTCCAGGTCTTCTTCATTTCGGCTTTGAGGTCTTTTTTACCTTGTTTGTCTAGCTCTGAGCGCTTTTTATTGAACTCCTGCGTGCGGCTGACGACAAATTGGCCTTCACCCGCCTGAACGATCTTGAAGTGTTCATCTTGGGTAACCAGATTGGCTAGATCAGCCCCGCTAAAAGACACATGGGTATGGCCACCTTCACTTTTGTCGTAGGGGTGACTGTGGCCGGAAGCAACCAGCGTTTCGTCTGCTTCAACATCGCCATAGTTGGGACTGAAGGAACCCGATTTGCCAGCAGGCCCAGCTTTCCAAGAGTAAGTCCCGTCTTTATTCTTGACTAAAATACCGCCTTGCTCCTGAGACTTTCCCCCCGGAAAAGATTTTTTCCAGGCTGCTTGCATGCCTGCCTTCATCGATTCTGGGATCACAAATTTCTCAGGCAGATTCTCTTTTTTGAGATTGCCTAAGGCTAGGGTATCGAAGTTGATTTCTTCTGCCGTTTTCTTAGAGGCTGCCTGGCTAGGCTCCTCCTTGCCAGATGGACTCCTCCCCATGCAGCGGACGACATTGAGCGGAGACTGCTGTTGTATTTTGATGGACTGGGGTGATTCTGCTAGATTTGCGCGATAGCGATCGAGGAGAGCATCGGAGTGGGCTTGACGAAACAGATGTAGTCCCTGCTGAGACTGGGCCGCATTGGCTTGAGCAGTGCGCTTGAGCGCAGTTTGGAGATAGGTGGGCAGTGAAGTATTTTCGGCAGGCTGGGGTTGCTGGCTTGGGTCAGAGTTTAGACCGGGCTGGGGCGATCGCTGAGTCGAGCTGACTTCACTAGAACCAGCAGATTTCTCTGGAAACAGGGGAATATTGGCCGCATCAAAGTCTATCCCCGACTTGGGCTTAGCTGTAGCTTCTGAAGAGGCTAGCGCAGAGGCTGTAAAGGAACGGGACTGCAGTTGGGTGTTAGCCACAGCAGACAGTTTTTTTGAGGATTTTGGGCTCTGAAAATCTTTGCTCATAGTCTAGACCTTACCTGGAGAGCATATGCACTGAGTCTCGGTGCACGCCTGCTTTTTCCTCAACATGTGGCTCGTAGACGGTATGAACCTCTTGGCCTACCACTCTTGGCCTAACAAGAGTTTGCACCGACCTCAGAGGCAAGGAGCCTTTTCCAATTTTTCGCCTGCTGACGGGGGTGACTCCATCTTGTCATAGCTCATTCAGGGCGTCATGAGCATTTGTGGTTCCTGATAAGCTTCTTAAAAATGGCTGTTTTACAAGGTTAATGCTGACTTGGGGCAGATTTTGCTGCTAGGCGCTATTTAGCTCTTGCAAAGGCCCTCATGCCCTTTTACAGGTGAGAAAGACAAGATCCGTAAAGTTTGCTCTGGCGGGCCACAGGATTGGGAGACTCATCTTGAAGCCCAAACTATGAGATCCTTATACTTGTGAAGCAAACCTGAACCTTGGAAGCATTGTGAAAGCCATAACCCTGCTTGGATCGACTGGCTCCATCGGCACGCAGACCCTCGATATTGTGCAGAGTCATTCGGATCAGTTTCGCTTAGTGGGTATTGCGGCAGGACGTAACGTTGAGCTACTGGCCCAGCAGGTGAAGCAGTTTCGGCCTGAAATTGTGGCCCTTTGCCAGAAAGATCGCCTGCCGGAACTCAAAGCAGCGATCGCAGACTTAGACCCGCAGCCGATTCTTTTAGCAGGGGAAGAAGGCGTTGTCGAAGTGGCCCGCTACGGCGATGCCGAAGCCGTCGTCACGGGCATTGTCGGCTGTGCAGGATTGCTGCCAACGCTAGCGGCGATCGAGGCGGGTAAAGATATTGCGCTAGCCAACAAGGAAACCCTCATCGCTGGTGGCCCGGTCGTCTTACCTCTAGTTGAAAAGCACGGTGTCCGTCTCCTACCGGCTGATTCCGAGCACTCAGCCATTTTTCAGTGTCTACAAGGTGTACCCAAAGGCGGGCTGCGGCGGATTCTACTCACGGCTTCTGGCGGTGCTTTCCGGGACTGGCCCACCGAAAAGCTAGCCGAGGTGCAAGTTGCCGATGCGCTCAAACATCCCAACTGGTCGATGGGGCGCAAAATCACCGTAGATTCAGCCACTTTGATGAATAAGGGCTTAGAGGTGATAGAGGCGCACTATCTGTTTGGCCTAGACTATGACCAAATTGATATTGTGATTCATCCGCAGAGTATTATTCACTCCCTGATTGAGCTGCAGGATACCTCCATGTTGGCCCAGCTTGGCTGGCCCGATATGCGGCTGCCGCTGCTGTATGCCCTTTCCTGGCCGGAGCGCCTCTACACGGACTGGGAACCGCTAGATTTGGTCAAAGCGGGCGACCTCACCTTCCGCCACCCCGATCATCAGAAGTATCCCTGCATGGACTTGGCCTACGCCGCAGGCCGAGCGGGCGGCTCAATGACGGCAGTGCTGAATGCGGCCAACGAGCAGGCAGTTTCTCTCTTTTTAGACGAAAAGATTCGGTTTTTAGATATTCCGCATCTAATTGAGCAGGTCTGCGATCGCCATCAGACCCAAAATCCAGCCAGTCCGACCCTAGAGGATATATTGGAAGCCGATCGCTGGGCCAGAAGTGAAGTCGAGTCTCTCAGTCATTCTCTGTCTCAGCCCGCCTCTATTCGCTAAATTAATTTGCTGAAGTTATCGTGGAACTTGTCGTTATTGTTGGCGCGTTTGCCGTTTCCGTTTTAGCTTTTTTATGGCTCATTAGAGTTGTCAAAGCAACTCTAAAAACGGCTCTACTGGTGGCTGTCATTTTGCTAGGATTGCAAATCTTCTTTGGCATTGGCCCCGGGACAATCTGGCAGCAACTCCAGGACTGGCTACCGGGCGTAGACGCGACCACTCCAAGCCGCTAATCCTCAAACTGGGCAATCAGCCGGTTTAAAGTTTGCTGCATCTCGGCAGGCATCGATCGCATAATTTTGTTGTGCTGGCGATCGACGGGGACGAGAGTGACCTGACCACTGAGGCAAAGATAGCTAGGGGCGATCGCATGAACTTCATAGTGCCAATTTAGCCTGATGCCCCGATAGGTCAAGCGGGTTTTAATCAGCGCTTCCATGCCCAACTGCAAAGCCCGGTGATAGCGCAGAGATAAATCAATCACGGGTAGATCAATCCCTGCCGTCACCCACTCTGCAAAATCCGCTCCCGCCTGCCGCAAACATTCAACTCGAGCGGCCTCCAGCCAGGTAATATACGTTCCGTGCCAAACGACGCCGGCATAGTCGGTATGGTGAGGTTGAACCCGAACTGGGTATTGAAACCAGGATTGATGGGGCATTAAACTTTGCTATTCTGCGTGTTTAAATTACCAAGAAATGACTCAGCAAACCTGGTTCAAAGCGCTTCAACGATGAGGCACGTCCTAGTCTAGATCAAGCTGGGCGGTTACTAAAAATTATAAATTCCGCTCAAACTAACTCAAAAGACCTGCGTATGATGAAGTAGACTCAACGCCTCAGAGAGACAGCTTTTTGAGGATTGACACAGCTATCTATTTAATCACCGCAATTATTAGAACACTGCTGCTTTTGCAACGCTTAACCTAGAGGTCAGCATGATAGAAAAAATTTTACTCGCAGATTCCGGCACGGGAATTTCCATCAGCGCCTTCATCATGGCTTCTGTATTTCCCGTG
>JAAHIC010000548.1 GCA_010671965.1 Leptolyngbya sp. SIO4C5 | reverse complement strand
ATTAACGGCTCACCTGAGACAGAGAAAAGGGAATAACTCCTGATTAGATGTTCATTCTACATACAGTACCCTACAGTTAAATCGCTGACTGTTTGGGGAGTAGAGCCTCAGTGAAAGTTTTTTTGCTTATTTTCGGTCTGCTGTTGCTGAGCAGCCTGCTGTTAGAAATAGGATTGCGACTGCTGGCCGGCCTAGGAGATCCCCCTCTCTACATAGCTGATTCACTGATGGGGTATCGGTTGGCACCCAATCAAAAAGTGCGGCGCTTCGGCAATCGGATTCAAATCAATCAGTATTCTATGCGCGGCGATCCGATTACGCCGCAGCCGGCTGCGGCTACCCTGCGGGTGTTGCTGTTGGGCGATTCCATCGCCAATGGTGGCTGGTGGACAGATCAGCCCCAGATTCTCTCGGCCCAGATTGAACACCAGCTTCAGGAAAAGCTCGCTGCTCCCTATCAGCAGGCAGAAGTCCTCAATGCCTCAGCCAACTCTTGGGGGCCGCGCAATGAGCTGGCCTATTTGATCCGCTTTGGCCTGTTCGAGGCTCAGGTTGTGGTTTTGCTGCTCAACACAGATGATTTGTTTGCTATTGCGCCCAATTCGGTGCAGGTGGGGCGCGATCGCAGCTATCCCAGCCGGAAGCCGCTAACCGCTACGGCTGAACTACTGCAGCGGGTTTTGCGCAAGCCGAAACCGCTGCCTGAACTCCAAAAGCTGCAGGATGAACCGGGCGATCGCGTCGGCGCTAACCTAGAAGCCATCCGTCAAATCCAGCAGCGATCGCAGGCTGCAGCTAGTCAGCTCATTGTGGCGATGACGCCGCTGCTGCGAGAAGTGGAGCCGCCGGGGCCAAGGGACTATGAGCAAACGGCTAGAGCGCGGGTAGAAGCCTTCATGCGACGAGAGCAGATCGCCTACCTGGACTTTCTAGCCGACTTTCAGACCGCTGACATTCCTGCCGCCCTCTACCGCGACCACATCCATCTCAGTCCTTCAGGTAATGAATATGTCAGCCAGGCGATCGCGGCGGCCATTCAAGCTCAGCTGCAAGACCCCAACGCGCTCAAACTAGAGAAAGCACCAGAAGCGATCGATGACGACCTCTGGTAGTCTTACAGGCTGACGGCAGCCGCTTCTAAGCCCAGCGGCTTTTCCTCAGAGGCGGGCTGCCAGCTCTGCCCCTCCAGCGCCATTTGCTCAATCAGGCTGGCTAGGCGCAGTGCCTTTAGCGCCTGCTCCCCGCCCACCGAAGGCTGCTCACCCCCGCGAACGCAGTTGACAAAGTGCTCTAGCTCGGCGTGCAGCGGCTCAATATTGCTGGTATAGACTTTCTCAATCAGGCCGTCCTGGCGATAAAGTACCTGCCCGTAGTCGCTGGTGCAGTCAACCGTCGTCTGTCGGTGAATCAGAATCTCATTGTTGAGAAAATCCGCTTCCGTTAGCGAATTTTCGCAGTGAGCCATGATGGTGCGAATCTTGCGATGGGTAACTTTGCTCGCCGTCAGGGTGGCCACGATGCCGTTACTGAAACCCAAAGTCGCCGTCACATAGTCAAGATAGCCGGAGTCTGCCGCTCGACTGCCGCTGGCCGTCAGTTTTGATACCGAAGCGCTGGCTAGCTCGAGGAGCAAATCAATGTCGTGGATCATCAGATCTAGGACGACAGACACATCATTGGCTCGCTGAGAATAGGGACTCATGCGCCGCGCTTCTAGGGCCAGGAGTTCTTCGGTTTTAAGCACTTTATGCAGCTCTTGAAAAGCCGGATTGAAGCGCTCAATGTGGCCGACCTGCAGAATACAGTTGGAAGCTGCTGCCGCGTTAACTAACGATTCGGCTTCGGCAATGCTGGCAGCAATCGGCTTTTCAATCAGGACGTGAATACCCGCCGTTAAACACGCCATGCCAACAGCGTGGTGCAGCCGGGTCGGCACCGCTACGCAGACCGCATCCATATGACTCAATAGATCGTGATAGTCTTCAAAAAAACGAACCCGATACTTACTGGCCGTATCGAGTCCCCGTTCCACGTTGACATCTGAGATGCCCACTAACTCAACGTCTTTGAGGCGACTCAGTACGCGGGTATGGTGCTGTCCCATGTTGCCCACACCGATGACGCCTACGCGAATGGGATCTGAGGGATTGCGGCCTGATTGCACAATGTCAAGCTCCAAACTCATCAACTTGTCCTGCACACCTGTTTCTCCTTGCCTAAGAGAACGACCCAGAGCAGCCTCTTCGGAGCTGTTTCAGCTACGCAAAGTCACCCAGATATTACCACAGCGCCTCTCTTTGTAAAGAATTCAAAAGCGCTGAGCAGAGGCGATAAGACTCTAGAGGGCAGCTTTGCAACTGCTTTCCAGTTTGAGCGGAACCGGATCCGGGAAAGTAAATTCATGTGTCACTTTTTGAAGCGTCTGTGGGCTATCCGCTTTGAATACAGGCAGAGGAGAACCGTAGTGAAGGCCTTAGCGCTCTGAGTCTAGAGACTCCGAGGACAGGGCGGTAGAAGAGGCGCTTGAGGTCAAAGCGGCGTCGCCGGGCTGACTGAGACGATGCACCATAATCTCCTGCAGACGGGGCCCGTCGGCAGCCATCAGCGTCATATTTAGATCCTGATAGCGTAGGCTTTCGCCCTGAGTGGGAATTTTTTGCATTCGATAGATCAAAAAACCGCCCAGGGTCTGATAGTCTTCCGTCAGCGGCAAATTGATGTCCAGCAGCTCATTAACTTCTTCAATGTCTGTCTGGGCCCGCACCAGAAAAGTATGCTCATCTATCATCTTGACGATTAGGTTGTCATCGTCTTCGACTTCATTGGCTTCACCAATAATCTCAGCCGTTAAGTCCTTCAATGTTACTAGCCCCGCCGTCCCGCCAAACTCATCGACCACCATGACCATAGCCTGCCCGGATCGCTGCATCAGCTGCAGCAGTTCGTGCAGTGGCATGTACTCTGGCACAAAACGAGCCGGACGAATCCAGGATTGAATAGAAGCGTCTACGGGGAGCGAGCCGGCAGCCAAGGGAGCAGCCAACTCTTTGAAATAGATAATGCCGCAGATATCGTCTAGAGAATCTCCCATCACCGGGTAGCGAGAATGGCCGGAGGCGGCGATTTCGTCTAGCAGATCTTGAAAAACCGCCTGTTTGGGCAGAGCTGCAATACTGGTGCGAGGCACCATGACTTCGCCCGCTGTCACCTCCCGAAACTCAAAGATGTTGTTGAGCAGCTCGCGCTCCTCGGCTTCTAAACCCGGCAGTTCTGTCGAAGTGCTGATAATCAGCTGCAGCTCCTCTGGCGTCAGCCGGGTATACCAGCCCTGCCCGGTATACTGAATGCCCAAAAGCCGCAGCAGCCAGCGCGTAGACTGATTCAAGATCCAGATGAAAGGATTAAAAAAGCGAGCAATTGTCAGGCTGGGCGGTCCTAGAAAGCGGGCTAGCTGCTCCGGATAGAGCAGCGCTAGGGATTTAGGACACAGTTCTCCCAGCACAATCTGCAGGTAGGCAATCAGCAAAAAGGCCAGCGGAATTGCTAGGGAATGGGTGATTAGCGGCAGGCGGGTGGAGGGCAGCGGCAGTTGGCTGAGCCAGTAGGAAATTAGCACCGCCATTGTGCTTTCACCAATCCATCCCAGGGCCAAGCTAGAGAGAGTGATACCTAGCTGAGTGGTTGACAGCAGGCGATCGAGGCTGCGCTGCAGACTTTGTACCGTTTTGGCCTGAGCGTCACCGACAGCCACGAGTTGACTAATACGCGATCGCCGCACAGAGACAATGGCAAACTCAGCGGCCACAAAAAATGCATTAATACTGATTAACAGTAAGACTGCTAATAGACGAGTCAAAATATCTGCCCTAGTCAAACTAAAGAAAGGCGAAGCAGATGCAGCTGCCCTCC
>JAAHIC010000547.1 GCA_010671965.1 Leptolyngbya sp. SIO4C5 | reverse complement strand
AATCTCATCACATTTGCGAGGTATGGCGTGTTAGCACCTTCACTCAGGCACTGGGGAATTTTTATTGGCGCTTCCTGTTTGTGGCTGGGATTGCCGGGGCAAGAACTGATCAACAGCGCGATCGCGGCCTCACTGCTGTCTGGGGACGCAGAGACATCCGAACTAGCTCAAGCACTGCCCGTAGAGCCGCCCAGCTCTTATGAAATCGCGCCGCCACCGCCTCGCCGGGAATCGCTGCCCCCCCAGCGCTATCTGGAGGAACAGCAGCAGATAGACTACCGGGTCGGTGCCCTGCAGGAAGACTACACGGGCAGCTTGTGGGTCGGTTCCTGGCAGGGACTAGCCCGTATCGACCCGAATACAGGTAATGTGCAGGCCGAGGTGAGGCTGCCCAGCGCCGTGATTTCAGCGATGGCGCAAGACCGGGTGGGGCGGATTTGGGTCGGCACCTATGCCGGACTGTCCCGCGTAGATCCGCGCAGCAATGAAATTACGGCCCAAAACTTTTTCCTGCCGTCCAACCGGATTTTGGCGCTGCAGGTAGATAACCGAGGTTTCCTGTGGGTGGGCACCGATCGCGGCTTAGGCATGATCAGCCCCGATCGCGGCCTGTTGATGACGACGCTGCAGGATTTACCCGGCGTCAGCGCCAATGCCCTAGCGATCGATCGCGACGGCCAGCTCTGGGTCGGAACCTTAGACGGCATTGTTCGGATCAATACGGGCAGCGCTTTCCCAATGGTGCGCAACGCCAACGTACCGGGAGATGTAGTGCAGGCGCTCACCATTGGCCCGCAGGGACGGCTGTGGGCCGGCACGCCAGACGGCGTCTTTGTCTTCGATCCGCGCAGCGGCCAGCTCCAGCGAGCCGTGACCCAGCTTAGAGGGCGTAACGTAACGGCCCTGGGCTTCGACAGTACGACCAGTCTGTGGGTCGGGACTCAGGACGGGTTACTCAAGCTCAATCCTTATAACGGGGCCATTATCGGTCAGGTGCCGGGCCTGCCGTCTAGCTATGTGCTGTCGCTGTCAACGGATACGGGAAATAAACTTTGGGTGGGAACTCGTCAGGGGCTGGCCTGGGTTAGCCTGCTGACCGGAGAGGCGCGATCGCACATGGAATTTGTCAGCCCTACCGAATAATTTGTCGTCGTTGGTGAGGGTTTAGCAGAAAATTGTTCAACTGTGTCTGAATAATTACGCTCAAAACCCTCCCCTAAGACCGATCGCAGGTCATTTTCATTAACAAACGGCGTTTACAATTCGCCGCGAATTTCTTCCACCACGCCGTCCCGTAGCAAAATTTCCACCTGCATTTTACGAATCAGATTGTCGCCCACTGCTACCCGAAAGAAACTCTCAACCTGGCCCTGAGCCACTTCGTTGTTGAGTTCTAGGGTTTGCACCTGCTGTAGCTGCTGCAAAGCCTGATTTTTCTGCTGCAGCAGCTTGCTTTTCTGCTGGTTGAGCTGGTTTTGCACATTGCCAATTTGCTGAGTCACAGCGGGGCTATCCGGCTGAGGACTTTGCTTTTGAATTTCGGTAACCGCTCGCTGCCCCTGCATTTCGAGCTGCTGTAGCTGGCTGTCTAGCTTGTTGAGCTGAGCCTGTAACTGCTTTTGGGCTTCTTCTTTCCAGAGCGGAGTCACAATCGCCTTGATATTGACGACCCGCTTCATCAGTAAGTTAGATTGAGAAACATCCATAGGAATACTGGTCGGCTGAGAAACTCTTCTTAACGCACATCGACGAGGCAGACGCCCCACCTGCAGTCATGGCCCGCTCAACTGGCTGCCAAGCAGCGATCGCGGAAACTATGAAAACATCGCGTCAATCATACCGCGATACTGTTCCATAACGACGGGACGACGAATCTTCAGCGTTTGCGTCATCATGCCGTTTTCAATTGTTAGCGGCTCGTCAATCAGCGTAAAGACGCCAATGCGGTCATCGGGGCGGTAGCCGGGGCGACCTTTAACCTCGCGGTTTAGCTCTTGGCGATAAAGCGCTTGAATAGAAGGGTGATTCAGCGGCAGGGCACTTGGACTGGCGATGTCTGCCGGAGAAGTGGCTATGGTTTTGCCCTGCTCGGCGGCCCACTGTTCTAAAGCTTCGAAGTTGGGCACAACCAGCGCTCCCAGCGTTTTTTGATCTTGTCCCACCAGCATGATCTGATCGATGTAGGGGCTGCGCTGACAAGCATTTTCAATCGGCTGCGGCTCAATGTTTTCGCCGTTGGTCAAAACAATGGTGTCTTTAGCCCGCCCGGTAATGATCAGGTCGTCCGCCGGAGTGACCTTACCGAGATCGCCCGTATCAAACCAGCCTTCAGGATCGATGGCCTTGGCAGTAGCTTCGGGATTTTTGTAATACCCCTGCATCACCTGTGGCCCCCGCAGCAGCACTAGGCCCTGCTGACCCACCGCCAAATCCTGCCGGGTTTCGGGGTTGACAATGCGGGTTTCAGTGCCGGGCACAGGCTGACCGTCGGCCCCGCGCAGGTTGTGCCAGGGGCGGCGTACGTGAGTAATGGGGGCGGTTTCTGTGAGGCCGTAGCCGCCGAGAATATCGATGCCGACGACTTCGTAAAAGTCTTCTAGGTGTTCAGCAATCGAGCCACCACCGCTGACGACAAACTCAATCTGGTCTCCCGTTGCCGCCCGCACCTGCTTGTAGACCAGGCGATCGCCGAGCTGATGAATCGGCCAAAGGGCGATCGCCTGCACCAGGGCTACCAGCTTGTCTGCTAGAGAAGGCTGCAGGTTTTCTAAATCCAGGTTGTGTAAGGTGCGGCGAGCGTAAATGTAGCGATGACTCTGCTGCAGAAAGAAGCGCACCAGCTTTTGTTTCTTAGCAGGCTGCTCGCGGAACTGCTTCTGTACCCCTTCGTAAATGGACTCCCACAGTCGCGGCACGCCTACCATGTAGCGAGGCCGAAACTGCTTTAGGTCTTTCTTGACCTGGCGAATGTTGGTGTAGACCTGACTGCAGCCCTGAGAGAGCACAAAGTACTCAAACGTGCGCTCATAGCAGTGCCAAATCGGCAAAATGCTCAGCGCGCCTTCACCGGGTAGGGGATGCACTACCGAACAAGCCGCCGTGATTTGTGACAGCAGGTTGCCGTGGCTTAGCATCACCCCCTTCGGCTTGCCGGAGGTGCCGGAGGTGTACATCAGCGTTGCCAGCTCATCCCGCTTGAAGCTGACAGGCTGAAGCTGAGCGCTCTGGCCTAAAGCCATGATTTCCGAGAAGTTAAGCAATTTAACAGGCAAGTCAGACGCCTGCTCATCGCTCAGCAGACCGATAAACCGCAGCGATCGCCCTTCTAAGCCGGTTGAAAGCTGTTTTAGCGTTGCTAAATCCTGCACAATCAGCGCCGTACTGTCGCTGTGTTCCAAAATGTAAAGCAGCTCGTCTGGGTCAGCCTGGGAACCGCGCACAGCATCGATCGCCCCGGCGGTCATCAGTCCCTGGTCGGCTACCATCCAGCGGGGACTATTGTCCGCAAAGAGGGCAACCCGATCGCCCTTGTTAATCCCCAATGCCTGTAGCCCTGCTGCAAACTGACGAATTTGCTGGTGCAGTTCCGCAAAGGTAAGCTGGGCAGTAGGTTGGCTGTGGGGGTCATGGAGGGCGACAATGTGACCAAAACGCTCGGCGGCGATCGCCCAAATTTCAGGAATGCCCTGAGCGCTGCTGTAGTCTACCGATTGCTGTAGGTTCTGCCGTTCTTGCTCTGCAAGGGGACGCACGTTGGGAAGAGCCATCACCGTCACCTCCATTGGGAGAGTTGCATCATGCGGACAATAGTACCGCAGCTTGCCTTCAGCCTACTCGCTTCTAACCAACACGCCGTTACAGGGCAGGACGAAATCGTAACTGGCTGCAGGATCTGGCTAACCTAATCGTCAGACA
>JAAHIC010000546.1 GCA_010671965.1 Leptolyngbya sp. SIO4C5 | reverse complement strand
GGGACTGCGGCACCTTGATGGTGCGATTAGACGAGTCTACTGATAACCAATACCTCAGCCAGGGCCAAAACATAGAGGAACATCTTAAATCGGTAGACTATGACGTTTGGCAATGTCCTACCTGTCAGACCCACGATATCAATCGCTACAACAGCCTGTTTTCCCACCACAAAACCTGCCCTAACTGTCGTTTCAAGACCCTGTCATCCAGCCGCCGCACCCTCAGCAGCCCCACCTACTCCTCCAGCGGCACGGCGCTTGTGACCGAGGACTGCCAAAATTGCAGCCACCACAATTCTTATACGGTGACCATTCCCCGACTAGAGCGCAGCAGCAGCTCTTCTTCGTCTAGTTCTTCCTCTTCTAGCAGCGGCGGCTCCTTTGGCGGCGGCAGCTCATCTGGCGGTGGGGCCAGCGGGTCTTGGTAAAAACGACTCCGTTGGCGGCTTTCGCGATCGCTTAGAGTTTGAGAGCATTGATGGCGATCGCTTCCGGCTGATCTGGGCTGGAACCTAAAATAACTGCTGGCGCAGCGAGCCGCCCCAGTGAACACCCCAACTCTGTCCTTAGAGACGATGCTGGCGAGCAGCTAGAATTCTGGCCGCTAGTTCACTAAAGCCAGCGATTTCTGCCGACTGGGTCATGTAGGCAGGCAAGTACTGCAGGCGATCGCGGTAGTCGGCCAGGTTTGCCACGCCCACAGCATTAGGAAACAGGGAAGAGTCAAACAGACTTTCATCATTGGGACTGTCACCCACCGTCAGCACGGCTTCAGGTGGAATCGCGGGAAAGTGGGTTTGCAGCACCTTACGCAAAGCCGGAGCCTTATCCTGCTGCAGCGGGCGAATATGACACTGCACCGTACTGTAGGTAAAGCCCCAGCCTGCAGCCTCACAGGTTTGTCGCAGCCAGTCCAGCTCTGACACAGACAGGCCGGCGACATCAAACGTCCAGTCGGTCAGCCGAAAACGGTTATCGGCTGACTCCCGAATCTGCGGCAGTTCTGCCCGTAGCTGCGTAAACAACTGGGCTAGGGTCTGGCGGTGGCTGTCCCAGTCAGCAACTTCGACGAGAACATTCGGTTCAGCCTGCGTTTTAGCAAAAAAGAGGCCGCCATTTTCAGCGATCGCCCCCGCTACCGGCAAATAATGCGCTAGAGCGCTTACCCAGCCCGCCGATCGCCCTGTCACAATTAGAACGAACAGACCCGCAGTCTGTAGCTGTAGCAGCGTTTCTAACAACAGGGGCGAAAACTGCTCCTGCTGCGTCAATGTGCCATCGAGATCGGTGGCAATTAGCTTGAGTCCCGGCAAAAGATTTGCAAAAGAATCGGAGTCTAGTGCCTGCGAGGGCGAGATTAACGTCATAATCTTGGTGTTTGTCTCGTGGGAATGTGTTGGCTCAGCTATGGCACAGTTTGCAGATCCACAGCGCCACAATTACTATCAGGTCGAAGCGGCGCGGGCAGGGATCCATGCCCCCATCCTGCAGGCGCTATATCAAACTCACCGGAGTCCACAGCTAGCCGAGGGCGAAACGGGCTTAGGCATTGCCCCCGCTAACCGGATAGCGATTGATCAGGTCAATACTTTTGAGCAGCAGGTGCGCTATGCAGCCAATACGATCCGCAGCCTCACCGATAGCTTAACAGCCCAAGGATGGGGTAGCCGTGACCTGTGGAATATTCTGCAAGGGAGCTACAGCGATCGCTTGGTGCAAGCCGTCGCAGAGGGCTATGTCCCCGCGCAGAGCGATCCCCTAGCCGCCCGTCTGGAAGCTACTGAGCCAGAAGCACTCTTGACGGCTTACAAAACTCAGGCCGCCCAGGCACTAGAGCAGCTCAGTGTCGATATTTCCCTTAGCCAGCTTGAACAGGCCCTGCTGCGCTTTGTTTCAACTTTGCCGACCCGCTATCATCGACTGCGCTTTGAGCGGCAGGCTTTATTGGAAATGGTGCGGATCTGGCGCAAACTGAATAATCTTGAAGCGGCGATCGCAACTCTCAACGTCCCTGTTCAGGGCGGCATACCTGATGTTTTGAGCTTAGATACGGCCCTGATGCAGTTTGGACAGCAGGTGCCTACCCTCTATAGCGGCTATCCCCATCAGCGCGAAGCCCTGCTGCGGCTGGTACAGCTCTGGTATCAACTTGACTCTAGAACCGAGACAATCAATCAGCTACTAGCAGCACCAGCGCCAGAAACCGCTGCCCTTCCCCTCCTCGATCCCGCCTTGATCGCCTTTGCCCAACAAGTACCACATCGCTATCACGGTCAGGGGGCCAACCGCTTAGCGCTGACGGAAACTTTTCGGCTCTGGCACCAGCTCGACTCTCGTACAGCCGCTTTGGCCAAGCTAGGGGTGAGTGCTGACTATCTCAAGCTCAATGCCGAAGATACTGAGGCGTTGACTCAGGCAGCAGTCCAAGTCGATCAGGGCCTGCGACAGTTTATGCAACAAGTGCCGCAGCACTACCAGGCCCAGGCCCACCAGCGCGAAGCGCTGCTGCAGCTAGTGCAGCAATGGCGCAGTTTGGACAACCGCAATAGCACCGTCCAGTCTGTTTTTGATGATCTCAGACAGCTAGAATCGGCCAGTCGCGCTACAGCCGCCCCGTTGCCGCCAGCAGCCTTTCCGCCACCGCGGCCTGAGCGCTGGGAAACCGGGAACCTACAGCTAGGCGCTACCATCATTCCTAATGGCAGCTTTACCTGGGCCGAGGCCACTCAGGGCGGGCTGCATTTACCTCAGAATCAGGCTGCTGTTGAGAGCATTGTGCAGCTAGCTCACCTGATTCAGCAGGCCCGCGATCGCATCGGCCATCCTTTTCACGTCGTTCGATGGTATGACCCCTCAGACCCTTCCCTACTTGCCTCCGGTATAGTAAGTGAGCGTCACGCTATTGGTGATACCGTAGTTTTTTACTGCGCAGAGCTGACAAGTAACCAAATTTACTGGTCGCTGTCTCCCTGGTGGCCAGGCGGCCTGCGCCGCAGCTCGCGGTTTCCGGCTTTAGTACAGGTAGATATGCGTGGCCACCGGGTGCGTTTCTCCGTATAGTTTGTCACATTTGTCTATTGAAAATCGGAATTTCCTCTGTCTTCTCCTGAAGTAGAAACGGGAATGCTGAAGGTATAGATATATCCGTCAGTTACTGAAGCCTTATGCAAACTCCTGCTGTGTCAGCTAATTCGACCTGGATTGCTCAAACACCGGCTCCACAGTCGCCGCTTGCACAGCCAGGACAAATTTGGCTGATGACATCCGGCGGGCTTTTCGTCTTACTTATTGGCCTGGGCCTCTTTTCTAAAATTCAGTACGACAAACTTTATAAACGGCTGCGATTTGAAGAATACAAAAATCGCGAGATGCAAAAAAAAGTGAAGCTGGCGCTCAGCACCATCACTAAGATGGAGCGCAACCCAGACCTAATCCACTCGCGCGAGTTTAATCTAGACTATCTGCGTATGCGCATGGCGGAAGAGCTGTTTCACTTTTCTGTTCTGAACCAACTCAAAGTTAAAGTCAAGCAAAAGGTTTCAGTGGCCCTGCGTCCCCGCCAGGCCTCTCAGGGAATGGTCGGGATCGCCAGTAAGCCTCGCCAAGTAGATGAGATATTTGACGTTGAATATAAAACCAGCGAAGAATTAGGAGCCAGAAAGCGAGTTCTGTTCCGCATTCAAATCCGTTTGGCCAAAATTCCGACTCAGCCAACTTCTGCGACCATCAGCCAGATCATTGACTGTATTGAAACCTTTTTAAGTCCAGAGGCCGACCACCGTACCTGGCAGCCTACGCTACAGGGTCGCATTGCCTACATGCACTGGGATCAAAAGGCTAAGCCAACACCGCTATTGGTTTTGGAGCAGTCTACAGAAGGCGTCAACGTCACCCTGCGCAGCAATTCCCGCCGGGTAAGCTAGTTAGGGACTGCTGGTGAGGGA
>JAAHIC010000545.1 GCA_010671965.1 Leptolyngbya sp. SIO4C5 | reverse complement strand
TTGGAAGTGCAGCGAGTCAGACTGTAAATAGCCTGTAGGTCTATTCATCCATTGGGCTTGGCGGAGAATACAAATAGGGAAATAGGGATTCAGAAAATATGTCTCAGCCCGAAAGATCGCAGCCGGAGAATGTTTTTCACATTTCGGGCAGCTCAATTCAAAATCTTAGCGGTTCTGGCTCCATTTACTACACCGAAGCTGCCAGTTCAAACCAGCCCAATTCTGACTCTGCCAGCGATACAGCTAGTCATCTGCCCATTCAAAAAATCCTGATTTTGTCGGCCAATCCTCAAAATACTTCTCAGCGCCGACTGGCCGAAGAGGTGAGAGATATTCACGAGGGCCTGCAGCGATCGCAAAAACGCGATCAGTTCGTGCTGGAGCAGAGATGGGCGGTGCGACCGAGGGACATTCAGCGATCGCTGTTGGAGGTCAGGCCGCAGATTGTTCACTTTTGCGGTCATAGCCGGCAGTCCGCCTCTATGCCATCATCGCCGCTGGCGTCGGCTCGCAGCGTGGCCGTTGTGACAGATATTCCGGAGCCAGAAGGGCTGGTGTTTGAAGACGATCAGGGACAGATGACTTTAGTTGAGGCCCAGGCGCTAGCGGGATTGTTTGCGCTGTTTGCCGATCAAATTGAGTGTGTGTTGCTTAATGCCTGCTATTCCCAGGGGCAGGCAGAGGCGATCGCCCAGCAAATTCCCTACGTGATTGGCCTGAGTCAAGCCCTAGGCGATCGCGCCGCCATTGAGTTTGCCGTGAGTTTCTATGATGCTCTAGGGGCTGGCGAATCTATTGAATTTGCCTACCAGTTTGGCTGTGCTGCGGTTCAGCTATGGGGCGTCGCCAAAAAACAGCTTCCGGTCCTCAATAAGCGGACCTGATATTTGTAGGTTGGGCAAAGCTTTCCGGGCATGGCTGCGCTAAAGCGACAGCATAACTCATACGGGGGTTGGGTGTTGAAATGTTCCTTAATCTCCTACAACTTCATTGCCTGTTGCTGAAGATGAACCCTTATTTTTAACCTAGTAGACTCAGCGACAGAGATGTTAGCCGTAAGAGCATAGTTTTCTGTTTTGGCTAAACTGCGTCAGAATCTAGCCATACTCGGAAATAGATTACTAACGATTTTATGGGTCAGACGGATCCTGCTTGGCAACCCCTCAGTCGATTTCGGGCTTGGCTACCGAATCTGAGGCGAGAAATTTGGATTTTAGCGGCGGGTCAGCTCCTGTTGTTCATCGGTCAGGGCTTTACCCTAGCGTATGCCTCCATTTACTTCGTCAACGAACTGGGCTTTTCGCCCACTCAGGTGGGTTTGGCCTTGGGTAGTGGCGGCATTTCTGGAACGCTGGGGCGGTTTTGGGCGGGTAACGCCATTGACTCTGAGCGTTGCGGGCGGCGGCGGACATTGCTGCTAGCGGCGGCGATCGCGGCGGCGGGCAGCTTTTTTCTGGCCTTTGCCAGTACGTTTCCCCTGCTGATAGCGGGTAATCTGCTGCTGGGGCTGGGCATTAGTCTTTACTGGCCCGCAACTTTGGCCATCACGACTGATTTGACTACGACTAAACAGCGCCCGGAAGCAATGGCCCTGACTCGCCTCGCGGACAATCTAGGATTGGGGCTGGGTGCTCTCCTGGCCGGACAGTATATTGCCATTGGCGGTAGCTATCCGGCTCTGTTTATCTGCAAGGGGCTGGCCTACTTGATTTTTGCCGTCGTTATTTTTAGGGCGATCGCGGAAACCCACCGCTCCTCCACCTCATCATCCAATCTGCTGCAAAACTGGTGGCAAGCTCTCCGCGATCGCCGTCTGGTCACTTACTTAGTCGCCAACCTATTTTTCACCACCTACGCCGCCCAGCTCAGCAGTACCCTACCCCTGTATCTGTCTAATTTCGTACCGGGGGGCAATACAGCCAGCGGCTTCTCAGAGCAGTTCATCAGCTATTTTTTCGTTTGGCATACGCTGCTGAAGATTTTGCTGCAGCTCCCTGTCATTCGCTGGCTGCGCTTCGTCCCCCAAACCAATATGCTGCTGGGATCTCTGGGACTGTGGGGCGGCAGCTTTTTCCTAATCTGGCTGGCAGGGCAGGTGCCCGTCAATGCCCTGGGGGTTGTTCTGGTGGCTTTTGCCTGCATTGCCACCGCTGAAATTCTCTATGCTCCTTCCGCTTCGGCTTTAGTAGGTGACATCGCACCGACGGCTTTGCGGGGGATTTATTTCTCCCTGGAGTCAGAGTGTTGGGCCATTGGCTTTTTGATTGGCCCGGCAGTGGGCGGCTGGGCCTTGGATCATCCGGCTACGCTGGGTGCCAACTTTTGGCTGTTGCTAATTGGCAGCGGTTTAGTGGCCGGAGGAGTGCTGCTGCGGCTGCGACTGCAGCTAGCTGGTAGTAAGGCCCCAGCGGAACAAACTCTCTAGCTGACATTCTCTAGCTGACATACTGTTGCACGAACACCTTTAGCGTTTCAATATCGGCGTCGCTGAATTCAGAGATGCACTACAACTATTGCATATAGAGGGTTGGTTAGGCGACTGGCGTAGCGATGGCTACCCTCTACCACTTCTCATGTAGCCTTTTAGCGTTGTTGAGTGTTTTGACTAAAATCGAGCCCGCACTTGTCCTGAGATTGCTCGGTTGTTGAAAGCGCTGCCGCCGGTTTGGCTGATGACGTTGTCAAAGGCATATTTGAGATCGAATTCTAGACTCTCTGTCACCTCAACCGTGCACTGAGTGCTATAGCCGAAGGCAGAAGTCCAATCTCCTGTAAGACGCTGTTGGCCCCACGAAGCGGTCAATCGACAGTCTAGCCAGTTAAGAACTTCTCCTTCCCAGGCAATCTCGCCGTTGAGTACTAGAAAATCAGGTGGTGAAAAATAGCCTGACGAGACTTCGGCATCCTGGTGATACCGCCAGTTAAACACGTTAGCTGCCAGCGAAAAATCTCCGGCTCTATGCTCCAATCGACTAAAAGACTGCTGTTCGCGGTTGCCATCGTTGTAATGCCCCCAGCGAACTAGCGAAAAAAAACTGGTGTTTTGGTTAATTTGCCAGTACAGGTTTGGCCCATAGCGTAGTGAGGTAATTTGGTTATTTAACGTCGTGGCATTGAACTTGTAAGGTCCCTGCTCTACGAAGAACGAAAGCACTGCCTGCTGGCCTAACGGCACAGAAGTGTTGGCTGCAAAATTCAGCGCAGTAGGTAAGCGATCGAATAGATCAATGCCGCCTCCCAAAGTTGTAGTAAAATCGCCTATCTCGCGAGTCCAAGCAACTTTCAGCGGCACATTGATCACAGAACGAGTATCCGGCTGAGTAAAGGTATTCAGCCCGGAAGTCACTGCTAAGCGATCGCCATTTGCAAGAAAACCTGAAACTGTGGGTTCTATAAAGCGATTTCCTTGACTAAAGTTTGTGAAGGCGTCTGAAAAGTCAACAGAGAGATTTTCCAGTTGCCAAAACGGTACAGATGGTTTTTCCTCTGTGAGAGTCTCAGGGGGAATATTTGGCGCAGGATTAGGCTGTTCAATATCCGGTACGTCTGGTTCTACCGGCGGCCTATAAAGACCGGGATTTAGGTTTTCAGGGGCAGCCAGATAGATGGCGCGATTTTCATCTGCCAGCGGCCAAGGCTCATGAATAACCTCAGTTCTGCGCTCTAATTCAGACTCAGTTTGAGCAGGATATCCCTGTATGTTAGCTGGTAAGTAAGGCCGGGAATTCTTAGGGTGCTGCAGCTTGCCATATGCGGCAGCAGGGATAGCTGTTCCTAGCGAAAAAATTACCAAAGTCTGACACGGTATCAAGCAGAAAACTACGGAAATTGGGGTGCTGAGGAAGCAGAAAGTTCGATCCTTTTTCACAGTAGACGAGCTAAACCGCGCTAGATAGGAGAGCTATGCCAACCAGTTAAAACAAAAGAAAAGTCTACTTTAGCTATTGACATAGATTCTGAAATG
>JAAHIC010000544.1 GCA_010671965.1 Leptolyngbya sp. SIO4C5 | reverse complement strand
TTTAGAATACTATGCAGCCGTCAGAGCAAGAGAAAAGAATCCTCGTCAAGCCGAAATGGTTAATGCCTTTGTAGTCACATCAAAAAATGAGCAAATAGTACGAAAGCAAATAAAAGTCTTAAAACAAAATGATAATGCTGTAGTAACACAACAAACTTCAAAATCGACAGATGTCAACCGAGGAAATAACGATAGCAGCTGGATTACGAGCTTTGAAACACGATTAAGTCAGCTAAGAGAAGAATTCTTTCAATTAAATCGTGATAATGATAGAAGGCTGAAAAAGCTTGAAGAGAATCTTGAAGCTGAGGCAGATCTATTAGACTTGCTAAATACTCTTGAGCAAGAAAAGCTAGAAATAAAGCTTGCCCAGTACGGAGCATCTAACTACAAAAATCTTTCTTCTCTGATTCACGAAGCTCGTCTTAAAAAGGATAGTCAAAAGTTTATAGATTACAAGGACGTAGTTTCGTCAGTTAAAGGATTAGGGCCACAAGGAATGCTCTCTATAATTGATGGATGGTCACGTATTAACAAGGCTTAGCGAAGTTTGTAGCTGATGGGCAAAGCAAAGCGTGCCCATCAGCGCGTAAATATCAGGTCGATGGGCACGGATTATCATCCTTTGCCCATCCTACGGTTTATACAACAGCAGCCCTGCTTTATCCCTTCTGATTCACCCATCCCTGCCATAGAGCAGAGTTCAACCCAGTTTTAGGTCTGTCAGACTAATGAAACAACTGTCCACACTGCCGCATCTAATCCCTTGTCTCAGTCCTTATCCTCCGCTCCCACCGTATCCACCACGCAGCCTGCCGCGATCGCCACTGCCTACCGCCATCGCCCCTGGCAGCCAGAGCAGGTCATCTTCACCCCCGCCGCCCTAGAAGAAAAATGGGGCCAGCAGATTTTGCAGCGGGTAGAAGCGCTGGGACTGCCCGTAAAGACCCAAAGCCGTCTCACCGGACTGCGAGGCGAAACCGAGCGTGAAACCTACGGCATTGCTAAGCGCACCCTCGCCGTCGTCACCGCCCCCGCTAGCCAGCTCAAGCTCAGCCCCATTCCCCCCTCAGCAGACTGGCAGTTCCACATTGCTCAGGGCTGTCCGGCCCACTGCCAATACTGCTACCTGGCAGGCAGCCTGCAAGGCCCTCCCGTCATCAAGGTCTACGCCAACCTGCCCCAAATCCTAGACAACCTGCAGCACTACGAAGATCCTGAGAAAATCACCACCTACGAAGTAAGCTGCTACACCGATCCGCTGGGGATTGAGCACCTCACAGGCAGCCTCGCCGCCTGCATCCGCTACTTTGGCAACCGCGATCGCGCCCGCTTGCGCTGGGTTTCCAAATTTGACGCCGCCGATGACCTGGTCAACCTGCCCCACAGCGGCCACACCCGCTGCCGCTTCAGTATCAACGCTGACGCGATCGCCCGGACTCTAGAAGGAGGGACCGCCACAGTTGAGCAGCGATTGCAGGCTGTGCGCAAACTGGCATTGCCGACCGAGCAGGGCGGCGGCGGCTATCCGGTGGGGTTTGTGATCGCGCCGATCATGCCGATTGAAAATTGGCGCGAGGCGTACACCGCCCTGTTGGACAAAGCCGCAACGGCCCTGAATTTTGACTGCGATCTCACCTTTGAACTGATTTCCCATCGCTTCACCCCCGGTTCTAAGGGTATTCTGCAGCAGTGGTATCCCAATAGCAGGCTCGATTTAGATGAAGCCAATCGCAGCGTTAAGCGTAATAAGTTTGGCGGGGTGAAGTATGTTTACGACAAGGACACGATGAAAGAACTGCGCCAGTTCTTTGAAAGCGCGATCGCTCAAAAGTTTCCCCAAGCCCAAATTCTCTACTGGACGTAGTGGTGTGACATAGCTAAAACCGGAGCTTTTGTAGGTTGGCGTTGCGCATAGTGAAACCCAACAGCAGCAAGGCTGCTGCTAAGTTTTTCGTTATTGCCAAACCGACATACGGCAAGGCGTGGCTATTTTGCTTTAGCTTTTTGGGGCTGCGGGCAGTGAATAGTCAGGGCAAATCCAGCCGTCAGCAGCGTCAGCACCCCCGTAATCCAAAAGGGAGCTTTGTAGCCCAAGGTCGTGACCAGTAGGCCAGCCACTGCCGGGCCGATGGCGTTAGACATGCTCAGGTAGGAACTATTAATCCCCAAAACTTCTCCCTGTTCGCGATCGCCGCTGCGCAGAGACAAAATGGAGTCAATAATGGGCATTGGGAAAGAGTTCACCGCCCCAAACAGCAGGGCAATCAGGCCGAAGGCAGCAATGCTGGGAAAGGTGGGAATTGCTAAAAACAATACGCCTCGAACGGCTAGGGATCCGGCCAGCAGCGTAATCAGGCCCAATCTCGTCTTCAGCGGATCGAGCGCAAACACCTGGGTGACAAAGCCCACTACCCCGATGGCGGCGAAGACAATCGCTAAGGCTTTGGCGTCCTGATTCAGCACGTTGAGAAAGAAAGGCTGAAACGCAAAGGTGAAAATTGTAAACGTAAAGCCGCTAAAGAAAGTGAGGACAAAAATGCGGCCAAACTGAGGTCGCTGCAGAGAGCGAAGGACTTTAACGACGCCAAAGTCGCGCCACCGGAGCTGAAGCTTGCCAGCTTCCTTGTCTTTGAGAGTTTCGGGCAGGACAAATAGGCAAAGCAGCGTGGCGATCGCCGCGATCGCTCCTCCCACCAAAAAGCTCATGCCCAGCGAGGTCATGCCCGGCAGCGGCGGTACCGTCTGGGCCAGATAGCTTAGGGGCGGGCCCGCCACAAACCCCAAACGAAAAGTAGCCCCAAAAATACCGAAGGCTTTCGTCCGCCGCTCTGGGCTGGTGGTATCGCTAATAATGGCTCTGGCAATTGAGGTGTTGCCTCCGGTGAGGCCGTCTAAGATGCGAGCGGCAAATAGCAGCCAGGCTACGCCCGCAAAAGCGGCAACTAAACTGGCCGCAACGGTGCCCAGCAAACTCAAAATCAGCAGAGGCTTGCGACCCAAGCGATCGGAGAGACTGCCCAAAATCGGTGTGCCAATAAACTGGGCCGCAGCGTAAGCAGTTGTGAGCAGGCTTGCCTGAAAGTCACTAAGGCCAAACTGTTTGGCGTAGGGATAAATAATCGGAATAATGATGGTAAAGCTGACGGCGTTGATGAAGGCCACAAGGGCCACAACCCAAAACTGCAGGGGTAGCCCTAGAAAATCTCGTTTCAGCATTCCATCTGAGTGATTACGGCAGCGGACAAAGTTGACTGATAGCAGTTCTCAACAGCCTTTTGCCGTTTCTAGGCGTCAACTCAAATCCTTGCGTATTTTAAGTCTTTTCAAAACTTTACACTATCTGTCTCAAGCCCTGTCTTCAAACAGACTCGCTTCAAATCTAGGAGACTCAAGCTGATCAGACTGGGATAAGTGCGGGTGCTGCTGTCGGCCCGCAGACACGCCAGCGCCATACGATGCCTGCTGCTCCTGCATTTCTCGCGTCTTTAGCACAATCAGATACTCATAAAAAGCCTGCAGCGTACACCAGGCAAATCCCGCCTGACCGTCTAAAAAGCCGCGCAGACCAAAATACATGTAAAACCAGCGAATCAGCGGGCGAAAGGGAATACGCAGAGACAAGTCTTTCAAGGCCCGGCGGCGCTCAACCTCCGTCTGCCCAAACAGCATCAAAGACCAATCTACTCGCCCGCTTTCAATCTGCTTCAGAGTTTCCTTCGCTTCGTCAGTGGAGTAGCGGTTATGCTTTTCAATCCAGCGGCTGAGTCCTTTGCCGCTGGTGTAGTGAGGATAGGTTTCTTGCAAAAAGCCGGTGCTGCCCTGGCAGACTTCGCGCTCGGTATGGCCGTAGTCGGTGAACCAGACCTGTACTTTCTACAATAAACGAAGCTGATAGCGCGGATACTGGGTGCTATGGCGAATCCAGCGGCCCATAAACATTACCCGCTCGGCCACATAGTAGC
>JAAHIC010000543.1 GCA_010671965.1 Leptolyngbya sp. SIO4C5 | reverse complement strand
TATCGCTTTCTCAGTACGCTAGAGACTAGCTATTATCTCAAGCCGCTAGATGGAGCCGCCCTTCACCGCGCTTATCCGGCAGGCTGGCAGATTTGGCAAGAAGCGGCTGAAGGTGACTATGCTCTGCTGGCAGAGCTGCCCCAGCGACCTTCAGGCGAGGTTTTAGACCGAGTGCTGGCGGGTCAGTCTGCTGACGAGACGGAGGAGTCCGCTGCTCCTAAATCGCGTAAAGGTTTCTTGGGTGAGCTACAGCAGTTTATTCGCGCCCTCACCCAGTAAAAAAGCATTTTTTGTTAAAAAGTCCGTAGTTAGTTCTTGAAAACGCGGATTCTAAGTGTACGGAGGGAATTTCTAAAGTGAGTCTGACGACACGAGGAAAAAGCCAGTATGCTGCAATATCCACTCACGCTGACATTCAAGTTTTGGGCCTTAGCGCCTCAGATTTTGGTAACGGATGCTTCAGGAAAGGTCGTTTTCTATATTCGCCAAAAACTTTTCAAACTTAAAGAAGCCATTGGCGTGTTCGCCGATGCAGAACAAACCCAGCTCCGCTACGAGATCAAAGCCGATCGGATCTTAGACTTTTCGGCTCGCTACGGCTTTACCGATACCTATCAGCGCGAAATTGGAGCGGTCAAGCGGCGGGGCTGGCGCTCCATTTGGCGTGCTCGCTATGACATTTTCAATCAGGACGACGTTGCCTTTACCATCAGTGAGAAAAATCCCTGGGTCAAGGTGATGGACTCGCTGTTTGCCGAAATTCCAGTTTTAGGCCTTTTTACGGGCTACGTATTTAATCCTAGCTATCTGATCAGTCGCCCAGAAGGCAGCGTGGTCATGCGCTTGGAAAAGCAGCCCGCCTTTTTCTCTCGCATCTTCACGATTAAGAAGACCGACAGACTGGATGAGCGAGAAGAGATCAGCATCTTGCTCAGTCTGCTGATGATGATTTTGCTAGAGCGCCGACGCGGTTAGACACTTTCTTTGAGCTGAATTCTCTGGAATTTAGATAGGGTGGGCAAAGGAGGCAGTCCATGCCCATCATTAGCTAATAAGTGAGCTAGTCCAAACCTAAATTCCCGGAGTCAAGTCTTGTCGGCATTTTGTCAAAAGCTGAGGCGATCGCTAGCCGTTGATTTACCCCATAAATCTCATCTTTGGCTCAGCCTCAGCCTAGCCGTAGCCCTAATCTATGGCCTCCAGTCTCTGCACTATGCTTTCAGCCGCGAGCTGCTTATCCAAGACGACGCCCGCCAGCACATTTTTTGGCTGCAGCGATTTGTCAATCCGGCTCTGTTTCCCAATGACCTCATTGCCGACTATTTTCAGTCCGTTGCCCCACCCGGATTCACCATCTTTTACTACATATTTGCCAAAATTGGCGTTAATCCGCTGCTGCTGAGCAAGCTGCTGCCCTGCTTTTTGGGCCTGATCACCACCCTCTACTGCTTTGGCGTCAGCCTCCAGCTCTTTCCCCTACCCGCCGCCGCCTTCCTCTCCACGCTGCTGCTCAATCAGGGACTCTGGATGGAAGACGACCTAGCCAGCGCCACGCCCCGCGCCTTTCTCTATCCGCTGCTGCTAGCCTTTTTGTATTACCTGCTGCGTTGCTCGTTTGGGGGAGCGCTGCTGAGTCTCGCGCTGCTGGGCCTGTTTTACCCGCAGATGGCCCTGTTAGCGATCGCTCTGCTGACGGTGCGCCTATTTAGCGGGCAGCAGGGACGGCTACGCTGGGTCAAAGCCAAAGCCCACTATCAGCTTTGGGCCGCCGGACTGCTGGTCGTTGGTCTGATTCTTTTGCCCTACAAGTTAGACGCCTCTGAGTTTGGCCCCTTAGTGACTGTGGCCCAGGCCCGCTCGCTGGCTACGTTCAACTTTGTGGAGGGCTACTACGGACGATCGTTTTTTTTCTCCGACAATCCGCTCATTTTTTGGCTAGTGGGGCCCCGCAGCGGCCTGCTGTTTTGGGGGATTATGTCGCCGCTGGTATTGGCGGGATTTGCGCTGCCCTGGCTGCTGAGACGCCCCGACAAATTTCCAGCAGTGAAACAGGTTTCGCCTCAAATTGACCTACTAGCTCAGATTGTCTCAGCCTCACTGGGGCTGTTCTTTTTGGCCCACCTTCTGCTGTTTCAGCTTCACTTTCCCAACCGCTATGTCTATCACAGTATGAGAATTGTGCTGGCGATCGCGGCGGGGATTAGCCTATTTATTTACTTTGAGGCATTACTGAAACGGCGGTTCCCCTCATTGCGGCAAAAGGGGGCGATCGCCCTTCAGCTTATCTTTGTCACCTTGCTGCTGGCTGCACCCTTTTCGCCAGAACTGACGGTGGTCAATCAGCTTTTTAAGCCGGCTAGAGAGCCAGTACTACACCAGTTTCTACAACAGCAGCCTGTTGACAGCCTCGTCGTCTCATTAGATAAAGAGGCTGAAAATATTCCTACCTTTGCTCAGCGCTCAGTGCTAGTCGCAAGGGAATATGCTTTTCCCTATCACTGGGGCTACTACACACAATTTCGCCAGCGCGTACAAACCTTAGCGGCAGCCCAGTACAGCGCCGATCTGCAGCAAGTTCGCCAATTTATTCAGCAGTTCGGGGCGGACTTTTGGCTACTGGATAAGCAATCTTTTACGCCGGACTATGTGACGGACAATCGGCTGCTGCGAGAATTTCAGCTTGTAGATACGGTGCTGATGGCCCTGAAAAATCCTGAGGCTTTGGTGTTGCCTAAACTGATAAGACCCTGCACGACCTTAGAGACAGAAAGCCGCGTTTTGCTAGACGCTAGCTGTGTTTCTCAACAGATTCAGGCCAATTCTCCCTGAGCTATCTCGCCTGGATGGCTAAAAACAAATGAGGTGAGAAAGCTATTGGCCTACCCACCTCACCTAGGACTCAATTAATTTCTAAGCCTCATTCCGGTTGAGAAAATCTTGTATTTGACCCAGGGCCGCTCTACCAATGTTGAACACCGCCCAGCTAGCGGCCAAAATGATGGGAGCCAGCACTGCCAAAATGCGGAAATCCAGATCCATTTCCGAATCCTCCTATTCTAAAAAAATATTGTAAGTTTAAGCGGTGTAATAATTCTCTCATAATTAACCCGATTCCGATATGTTTGGCCGCAAAGATTCGGGTTTTAGGCAAAACCAAGCTGATCACCAGTGCCAGCATGAACCGCTGCTAGCTGCTGATACTTCTGGGCGTGTTCGATTAAATTGGCCGCTTCTGCGTCTGAGAGCGATCGCACTACTTTGCCCGGTAGCCCCATCACCAGCGATCGCGGCGGCACTGACTTGGTAACGACGGCCCCGGCCCCGATAATGCTGCCAGCCCCAATCCGTACGCCATTGAGCAACGTAGCGCCAATACCAATTAGACTCCCCGCTTCCACATGGGCACCGTGAATCACGGCCCGGTGGCCGACAGTCACATACGCTTCTAACACCACAGGAAACCCAGTATCACCGTGGAGTACCGCACCGTCCTGAACGTTGCTGCACTGACCTATCTGAATTGGCTCGATATCTCCCCGCAGGATGGTGCCATACCAGATGCTAGTGCCCTCAGCTAAGCTGATTTGTCCAATCACGGTAGCGTTGGGCGCGACAAACGTAGCGGCGGCGATATTGGGGGCGGGCCAAAATTTTCCGGGAGTGACTAACAGCGGCTGAGCGAAATCCACAGCAATTCCTTAAAGTTATGCACAGATGCGGCCAAGAAATCGGAAGCAACTAGACCCTCCAGTTATAATAGGGCCACCAGAACATGTGGGACTGGTGTTGTATAAAACCGTCTCGTTTAAGACTCAATGGTGAATCCAGCCCTACAATATCCCATCTTCGGCCCTGAGTGTAGAGGCGATCTAAAGCTTCGTGAATTTCAAAGCGAATGCCGTCTGGATGCGTATGCTGCCGGTACCACTCATCCTTCCACTGTCGCCAGTGCCGCCCCGACTGGAGATGAACCAGC
>JAAHIC010000542.1 GCA_010671965.1 Leptolyngbya sp. SIO4C5 | reverse complement strand
ACAAAACACGGAACGAAAGAGTTATGAAAGTCTATAGCCGCTTTGTGACTTACCTATTCAGAGATTTAGTAGCAGCCTATAAAGACTCGAAAGATTCTTCTGAAATAACGTCAACTACAGAATTATTTCTGAGTAGCCCTTAGCATACCGTGAATTCCACAGGCTGTCTGCCTAGAAGAAGATGCAATTTGGCTGGAAGCGGCGGGCAAATACCGATACTGCGCCAATTGAAAATGATCGGCCCAGCCGTGAATGGTTAGACGCGATCGCCGACCCATTTTCTCCCCAAAGCTGGAACTTTGTCAGCGACAGATCGCTCAGTTAAGCTTAGCCACCGCTGCGGCAAATCCTGGATTTAACAAATATTAACCTTTCGGGCTATAGTTTCAGAATGCCCTGTCCCCCTATTTCGGAGCCGTTTTTTCTATCTTGGCCGTTTGTGATTCTCCCCGACCCCAAAGCGATCGCCTAATTCAGTCTCGGCATCAGCTACTGGTAATGCTCGTGCTTTTGCTGGCTGGCTGCTTGTCCAGCGCTACTGGCTCGATGGTTGCGCCGGTTTTCCCCGAAATTATTGAGCAGTTGCAGATCGATCCGGGTTGGGCCGGTTTGCTGGTGAGTACCCACACTCTGACGACGGCCTTGGCCAGTCCGGCGCTGGGACTGCTGGCGAACCGTTTGGGGGTACTGCCTATTTTGCTGCCGTCGCTAGTGGCCTATGCCGTTTTTGGCGCTGCCGGCGCGATCGCGCCGGGCTTTAGCACCTTGCTGCTCTGCCGGGCTTTGGTAGGCGTTGCTAGCGGCGGCATTGCGGCGGGCAGTATTGGCCTGCTGAGCAATATGTATAGCGGAGAGGCGCGATCGCGCGTCATGGGCTATGCCACCAGCGCTCTTGCTAGCGCCACGGTGATTTTTCCCATTTTGGGGGGCTGGCTGGGACTGTATCACTGGCGCTGGGCCTTTGGGCTTTATGGGCTGGGGCTGCCAGCGGCGATCGCGGCGGTCGCGCTCTTAACCCGCAATCAGCAGCAGGGGCAGGCGGTGGATTTGAAGCAGGCTGAAGGTATACGGCAGGTGCTACGGCAGCGCAAAATTTGGCTGCTGTTTATGTCACTGGCCGCAGTTTCAGCAGTTTTCTACGTGGTGGTGGTATATGCTCCGCTCTACCTCAAGGCTGCCATTGGGGCCAGTTCGCTGCTGAATGGAATTGTGCTAGCGGCCCGCTCTATCGGGGCGGCTGTGCTGTCAGCCGTAGGCGCAAATCGCTTAGCTAAACTGATTGGTCTATCAGCGACGATTGCTGTGGGCTTTTTGTGCATGGCCCTGTCTTTGGCAGCTATCCCCAATCTGACCAATCCGTCGCTAATTTTGCTGACGGCCCTGCTGTTCGGTGTCGGTTTTGGCCTGGTAATGCCTAATTTTTACAGCGGTTTGGCCAGCCTGTCGCCCGATAGTCAGCGATCGGGGGTCTTGGCGCTGGGCACCGGCTTTGCTTCTTTGGGCCAGTTTGTTTCACCCCTAGTGTTTGGGCCAGTTTGGAAATTTGCCGGAGAAAGCGTATTCTATGCGGCAGCAGGTGTAGCGGCTATTATAGGCATTCTAAGCTGGCAGCGACGATAGACAAAAGCCATGTTTCAGGAAGCTTCAATGCGGCTACTGCAGCGCTGGGCCGTGCCAGGGCTGCTGGTGGTCATTGCCCTGCGGCAAATTTTTTTAGCGCATACGGTGGGTCTCAGTGCTTGGCATGGGGGCGGCTTTGGGATGTTTGCCTCCGTGGATCGCGATGAGCGGCGGCTGCTACAGGTGCAGGCAACCACCTGCCAGGGGCAGCTAATTCGCATCGATCTGCGGCCCCCCAGTACGCTGCTGAGTCAGGCAGAACTGCTACACACCACGACGGTACCCAAGGTAATTTTGCTGGAGTCACTAGCCCAGCGAATTTTAGTGGCCGACCTGCAGCCCAGCGATCGCCCCCTGGTATATACCGCTCAGGTAGCCCAGCCTGCCAGTCAACCCACAACCTGTTTAGAGCAGGTCGCGGTGCAGGTTTGGCGGCCCTATCATCGCCGTCATTTGGGTCAGGTTTGGTATGAGCCAATATCGCCCGTTGTTGAGGTGTCAGCCCATGATTAACAGTTTGGGGCGGCGCTGGCGGCAGGCGATCGCCAATCTGCTTGACCAGCCTCGATACCGGCTGATCCTAAGACTGACGCTGGTAATTGTGGCGCTGCAGAGCATTGATCATATTTACCTAGAGCGGCTGCCTGAGAAATTGCTGGCGGTGACTATGCTGTTTTTGCCGGGGCTGCTGGTCAGTCGCACAGCCTGGTGTGGCCTAGCCGCGCTGATGGTTTGGAACAATGTCTATTTTTGGTCACTGCTGGTCAACCACGAATATTTAATTACTTACTGGGTTTTAGTCTGCGCGATCGCGGCCTTCAGCCAGTTCACCCTCAATATTTTTGCCTGGAATGCCCGTCTGCTGATCGGGCTGTGCTTTCTGTTTGCTACTTTGTGGAAGTTTATTGGCGGTGAGTACTTAGACGGCTCCTTTTTGCATCTCACCTTTTTAGTCGATCCGCGCTTGGCGATGGGCGCCACCTGGCTGGGGGGGGTCGCCGCTGATACTTTGCAGGATAACTACAACCTGCTGCTGGATATCCAAGCGACTGGCCTCACCGAACCGACCACGCTCAACACCAGTCCCCTGATGTCAGCCATGAGCATTGTGCTGTCCTACTGGACGATTTTGATTGAGGGCCTTGTGGCGATCGCCTTTCTGTCTCCCTGGCCCCGCTGGCTGTTCCAGCACCGAGACGAATGCCTGCTGTTTTTTGTGATCAGCACCTATGCCATTATTCCGGTTTTCAGCTTTGCCGCTATTTTGCTGCTGATGGGATTAGCTCAGTGTTCTCGCCACCAGCGCTTCAAGCCAGCCCTCTATCTCAACTTGTTCCTGCTGATACCGCTGTGGCTACCCCTGCCCCAGGCCATCTTTTTCCTGTTGCGGCTGGCCTAAGCGCGGCGGTAAAAAGGTCGTTTCACTACCTGAGCCGGATAGGCTTTGCCCCGAATTTCTACCGAGAGCGACTGTCCCACCTTGCCCAAGGCGGCAGGGACATAGGCTAAAGCGATGGGGTAGCCCAGGGTGGGTGAGAGCGTGCCGCTGGTTACCTGGCCCACAGTCTCACCCTGATGCAGCACCGGGTAGTCGTGTCGAGCAATATTACGACCTTCCAGCTGCAAGCTAACCAGACGCCGCTGAACCCCTGCGGCCTGCTGCTGGGCTAGGACCGAGCGGCCCATAAAGTCACCTTTGCGATCGAGATGTACCAGCCACTTAAGTCCCGCTTCTAGCGGCGTAGTGGTTTCGTCAATATCTTGGCCGTAAAGCGCCATGGCTGCCTCCAGACGCAGAGTATCCCTAGCGCCCAGACCGCAGGGCACTCCCCCCAGTTCTCGCAGCGATCGCCAAAGCGCTACCCCGGTTTCTGGAGCCACCATCACCTCAAAGCCGTCTTCTCCCGTGTAGCCGGTGCGGGCTAAAAAGGCAGGCTGTCCCAATACTGTGCCCTCAGTGTGACAGTAGCGGCCAACAGCGGCTAGATCTTCTGCTGTCAGCTTTTGTAGCTGGGCAGTGGCGGCGGGTCCCTGCACCGCAATCAGCGCCAAATCGAGGGATTGATCAATCAGCTTGGCCTGAGTGGAGTCAAGCTGCTCCAGCAGCCAAGCCTTATCTTTGGGAGTTGTGGCCGCATTGACAATTGTGACAACTCGCTGCCAGCCCTGAGGGTCTAAGCCCTGATAGTAAACAATCAGGTCGTCAATAATACCGCCGTCAGGATTGAGCAAAACCGTATACTGGGCTTTTCCAGGCTGGAGCTGACTGAGATCGGAGGGGACTAGCCGCTGGAGTTGGCCGAGGACATCCGGGCCTTGCAGCCTAAATTTGCCCATATGCGAGATGTCAAACAGGCCACAACA
>JAAHIC010000541.1 GCA_010671965.1 Leptolyngbya sp. SIO4C5 | reverse complement strand
TACAAGTTAAACCTCCAGCAGGTTTACCTTGTGCATTCTCAACTTTTTGTCTGCATTTTGCTAACCGCACCGATAGAGATATTGGCAGCTTTGATGCATCAGGCGATCGCCGCTCCCCTCGATCTTCCCCCTGAACAGATCAAACCCCTAATTGACTTGGCCTGGCAGCAGTTTGATCAAGATCAGCTAGAAGCGGCTATGACAACTTTCTATCAGCTCTTAGTTGTCGCTGAGCAGTATCATCACGCCAACGGCATTGAGGTTGCGCTCAATGGACTGCAGTTTACGGCTAAAGAGATTTCGCTGCGCTGGTTAGCAACTTATTGCGCCTCTACCGCCTAAAGCGAGTCCCTATTAGTAAGAGATGCATCCCGATCGAATTTACCTCACCCAAATGACTTAGATGCGCTACTGTGACAGTAAATCATTTCATCAGTCAGCTCTTTGACTCAGGCTGGCTGTCGCCAAGCCAGACCGAGGGAGCGCCATTGGACAATACCTATCTCACCCTGATTGATCAAATTGTCGAGCAGACGCTCAAAGGGAAAATCCGCTCCAAGTCCCAGGTCAAAACTTTGCTGACGAGAGGACTACAGCCGGGAACCGGAGAGCTATTTGAGCGTATCTTGAGTCAGCGGATTGAAGCGGCTCAGGCAGATACCTCGCTCAAGGCTTCTCGGATCTTACGAGCTTTGCAGACAATTCAGGGAGAGTGGGAGCATCTACAGCAAGAGCAAGTAGCTGATGATGAACTCACCCAGGCCACGACCGCATTGATGACAGCGGCAGTTGAGCAAAAGCCTCAGGTTTTTCTGCAGCTCATTGATCCTAACCAGCCCCATCATCTCAACCGGGAGTCGCTGCGGCAGCTAGTTCGACGGCTGAAGCAGGCCGATAGCGGAGGAGGCTTGGCGATCGCCCAGGGTATTGAAAGCGGCCTCTCAGATTTTGACAGTTTAGAGCCAGAACTGGTGAGCTGGCTTTACCAACCTGTACGAGGTGCTCTGGGCTTCGGCGGTGAGAAGCAAGGGCCTTGGGCCATTTGGGCTAAGCAGGTCAGGAGTCCGCTGGCGCGTCAGTTGTTTACCGTATTAGCTGAAGCAGACTCAGTAGCGGGCTTTACCCAGACTCTAGAGTCTTTGGAGCTGACCGGATGGGTTGAGCTGGCTGTTCTCTTACAAATCCTGCAGCGAAGCCTGGTCGCCTGGTTTGATCAGCAGCCCTACGATTCTAAGGCGGGGCGGCGACTGTCCTACAGCAGCTTCTTAATTTTTGCTCAGATCTGGCGCCAGCTTTGGGAAGGATGGCGCGATCGCCGCTCCGATCTAGCCAATGGCTCATTTCAGATGATGCTGCAGGTTTTGCGCCGCTTTGCCCAGCGCGAAGATTTCCCGCTCTACGGCGGCGTCTTTGCCTCCTTTACGGGGGACTATCTCAAAGAAACCCTTAGCTACTTCAGCGATCCGCTGCAGCAGGTCGAATCTAGTCGTGAAAAAGCCCGGCTGCTGACCTTGCTGGGCTATTCGCAGCGCACCCTGGGACGCTACGAACGGGCGATCGTCTTTCATGAAGAAGCGCTGCAGATTGCTCGTGACGCCCAGGATGTCACCTGCGAGATTGCTAATTTCAATCATTTAGCTAGAGTCTACGTTCTTCAGGAAAACTACCAGCAGGCCATTGATCTAAGCCAGCGGGCTTTGATTCTGGCGAGACAGCAGGGCGATCGCCTGGCTGAAGCTAATGCGCTGGTGAATTTGGGCTATAGCGAAGTGTTTGCGGCGCAGGCTGCTGAGCGCATGGAATCTGAGTCGATTGAACGGGCTATTCGCTACCTAGAGCAGGGACTTGCCCTAGCTGAGCGCCAAGGCGATCGCCAAAGTCAGGCCTTGGCCTACAACAGTTTAGGAATTGCCTATACAATTTCGTCCCAGCCGGGAGCCGCCGTCACGGTTTTAGAAAAAGGACTGCCCATTGCTCAGATTTCTGGCAACGCCTACCTGCAGGGACTAAACGCCACTTACCTAGCTGAAGCTTATTACGCCCTGCAGAATTCAACCAAGGCGATTCACTATAGCTGCCTGGGCATGTACTGGCTAGAGCAAATGGGCGCTCAGGCTTGGCGGCAGGCCGCTGGACTGGTGACAATTTTGCAGGGACAGTTAGGCCAGGAGAGCTTCAATCAAGCGATCGCCCAGCAGCGCGCCGAGTTTATTCGACTCATTGGCGTTGAAGGCTTTGAGCATCTGCCTCAGCTCTGGCAGCGCTACCAGGAAGGGGCTTAACTGCAGAGCCAGCTTAATCAAAAGACTCTAAGATTTCTACTCGTCCTGGGTGCGCTGTGCCGACTAAAGCCTGTACCAGCTTTGCCGCAATCAGTTCAGGCGCGATCGCGCCTTGGCTGCTCAATGGCGTATTAGTTTGATCGGTTAAGAGTTTGGGAGGACGCACAATTAAATGACTAACGGTCTCATACTCGCTGGCGGCTGCCTTAACCAAACCCTCCACCGCATACTTAGCCGCTACGTAATGCGGTAAATCGGCTGGAGCAGCCTGCGATGCATAAATCGAGGAAATGACAACGTTGCGACCACTACTAGCTGCAAGCGATTCTAAAAGCGCCGACATGGGTGTACTCATCAGGGCTAAACTCTGAGCTACATACTGATTGACTCGCTCCACCGAACTGCAATCTAGCCAAAGCGGCAGGATTGGTGGACAGGCATTGCAAATAAGAAAGTCAAGCTGGCCATCCGTCTGCAGAATTTCTGTTTGGGCTGTTTGACACCAATCCAAACTGGCTGCATTTCCCTGCAGCAGCTTCAGTTTGCCAGGCGCATTTATCAGCTCTGCAGCCAGCGCTTCAGCCTCATTCAAGCTTCGATAGAAATTAACAAAAACGGTACAGCCTTGTAGAACTAAAGCCTGGGCGATCGCAGCGCCTAATCCTCGGCTGCCTCCTGTGATTAGAGCGACTTTATCCGCTAGGGCTGGCGATGGGGGTAAGAGCTGCTCAAAATACTTGCGGCTGCTAACAGGAGAAGCTGGGCGCACAAAAGCTCGAATATCGGCATTTGCCAATAAGTGAGATCCCAGGGAAAGCTGTGCTTTTGTGTCTAGTAGATTGAAGCGATCATCAAAGCTGGCAACTTCTGCTTTGTATTTCAAACTAGAACCAGCCATAGCTGGCACAGACTCAAACTGAATAGAGAGCTTAGAGAAAAGCGCTTGCTGTCCAGGCAGTTCCATTCCAACTACATAGCTGGCCCAGAGCAAGGCAGCAAGCTGAGCTGGATTAGCCCCTTTGTCTGTCAGCCGCTGACGCTGAACCCAGCTTTCAAAAGTGCTCTTACTTGGTGCATAGGTGCCTTCAACCCTATCCCTTGCTTTCAAATCGGCTGCAGTCAGATATCTGCATTCAGATCGCGGCGCAGATCCATCTTCAAGAACGGTTGTTTGAGCCGCTCCCGGCTGAAAATGTGCAGTTAGCTTAAGTAGCAAACGGCGACCATCATAAAGCTTAGCGATCGCTTTTTCCGCTGTTTCTTTCACTTCAATCTGATAGGGAATGTCTACCAGGATTGCTCCAGGAAAATCGAGCTTTAGACTACTAAGATGCTCCTGCGGGCGATCGCATAACCTGGCTAAACAGGCTAGTCCACCCAAAATGCCGAAGACGACCTGACTGCCATAAGGACTCTTACGAGCGTAGTCAGCAGAAAGATGCAGCGGATTATAATCGTGGCTAGCCTCGCCAAAAGACTGTAGATCCGCAAGAGAAAAGCAAATGGATTCAGACCGATTCATCATAAATAGCTTTGAGCGAATAGTGAAAACCAGGGATGACTATGATGCATTTATCTAATCATGCTCAACTCTTGCAACTACAAAGACAAAATTTAAGGCTAGCCAAAATTAAGCAGTAAAGAAAAAGTCTGAAGGTCAGTCACCAATTCTAGACCATCCCTAAAGCGGTATCCTTGCTTAA
>JAAHIC010000540.1 GCA_010671965.1 Leptolyngbya sp. SIO4C5 | reverse complement strand
ATTCGGGGCGCTGTCGGCGTCAATGCGAGCGGCAAACATCACGAGCTGCGTGTCTTCGGGCGATCGCTGGTAGATTTGCCAAGCGCCCCGAATGACCTGATGTCCGCTGTCTTTGCCGTCTTGCAAACCGCCGACGGCTTAGAAGCCAGTCTTAGCGAAGTCGATCAGTTCTAGCCCAGTTTTGAGAGGAGACTCCCCATGCCCCACCTAAAACGTCGCCAATTTCTCCAGTTTGCTGGTTCTACCCTTGCCACCCTCGGCCTCAGCCAGCTCGACTTTATCCGTCAGGGCGATCGCGTCGGCCGCGTTTTGGCCCAGGATACCCCCCGCAAGCTAGCTCTGCTTGTCGGCATCAATAACTACCCAGCCTCAATCGGCAACTTAGAAGGCTGCCTCACCGATATCAACCTGCAGCGAGAACTGCTGCTGCACCGCTTTGGCTTTAGCGATCGCGATATCCTGGTTGTCTCTGACGAGAGTGATTTGAAGCCGACACGAGCCAATATTTTGCAGGCGTTTCAAGAGCATCTCATCAATCAGGCCAGAGAAGGCGACGTGGTGATCTTTCACTATTCAGGGCACGGCTCACTTGTTCAAGATCCGCAGCGAACCGATCAGGGCGAGGTCAATGGTACCTTCGTGCCTAGCGACGGGCTGCCCACTGAGACCCGCAATGGTAATCAGGTCGCTGTGCCAGACATCACGGGCGCTACGCTATTTCTGCTAATGTCAGCTCTGAAAACCGAAAACGTCACTGCCGTGCTTGATAGCTGCTTTGCCGGGGCGGGGACACGAGGAAACAGCCGCGTGCGATCGGCAACTTCGCGCCTGTCACGAGTCGGTGAGGTGCTAGTGCCGAGTCGGGCCGAACTGGAGTATCAAAAAGGATGGCTAGCTGAGCTAAACCTAAGTGAAGATGATTTCACCCAAGGACGCCTAGCTGGAATCGCCAAAGGCATTGCCGTTGGCTCAGCCCTAGCGAATCAAGAAGCTCTCGATGCCCCCTTTGACGGCTTTAAGGCGGGAGCCTTTACCTATCTACTCACCCGCTACCTCTGGCAGCTTCCTAACAATCAGGCTAGCGAAACGCTGCAGGCCAACCTGGTACGCAGTACCAGAGCCGTGGCTCAAACCAAAAACCATAACCAAGAACCGGTCTTTGAGTTTCGGCCAGACAGCAATCGTCAGCAGCTGTTTTATTTCACCAACCTAACGTCACCGACCGCTGAGGCAGTGATCACCCGCACCGGGCCACAGGTTGAATTTTGGATGGGTGGCGTTTCGACTCAAAACTTAGGCGCGGCGGAAACCGTGTTTTCGGTACTGGATGAGTCGGGTAGTGCCGTGGGCGAAATTATGCAGCAAAGTCGTAGCGGTCTCTATGGCTACGGTCAGCAGAGTGAGGGAGCCGCCAGCGCCATTCAAGCTGGTCGCCTGCTGCGAGAGAAGATTGTGGGCATTCCGCCGAACCCGATGTTGAGGGTAGGGGTGCATGAGTCTTTGGCGGCTGAGCAAGCCGCGGCTGAGCAGGCACTGCGGGCCGTGAACCGGATTGAGGTGGTGCCGGTGGATACACAGACGCCGCTGCAATATCTGCTGGGCCGGATGACCACGGCGGTGCAGGCTCAGCTCTCCAGTTCTGAAACGGCTGAGCTACCGCCGCTTAGCAGCGTGGGCTTGTTTACACCTGATTTAGTTCCCGTCTCCGGTTCATTTGGGCGGGCGGAAGAATCTGCTAGTACCGCTGTGACGCGTCTTCGCTCCAAGCTGAAATCGCTATTAGCGGCTCAGATTTTGCAGCTCATCACGACTAGCAGCGTTTCGCAGCTTCAGGTGTCGGCGCGGGTCTATGAGGCAGAGACTGACAATACTATCAGCCAGATAGTCACGCGCGGCTCGCAAAGCAGCGAGGCGATCGCGCTGGGTTCTCAGCAAACTCAGGCCAACCGTAAGGTGCTGATTGAAGTAATGAATGACGAAGCTGAAGCACTTTATATGAGTGCGCTGGTAATTGACAGCGAAGGGCAGATTACGGTGCTGTATCCGGTTGACTGGGATGCCCCGGAAGACGCCTCGCGCATTGACCCCAATAGCAGTTTGATAGTGCCTCGGCAGCAGGATGGAGCGGATTTTGTCGTCTACGGCAGCGGAGTACTAGAGCTGATGCTGTTGGTCAGCACGCAGTCATTGCGCAACTCACTGAAAGGACTACAGAGAATTGCTGAACGCAGAGGGCAGAGAAGCGGTTATGTGCCTCTTTACGAAGATGAGCCCATAGAGGTATTAGGAGAATTACTCGGAGATCTTGATGACGCAACCCGAAGTAGAGCCGGGATCGGTGTTGTCAGCCAGAATACTCGTGCGTTAGGGGCTTCAGCCTTTGCAGCCATGTCTACAGTAGTTGAGGTGATGGAGTAAAGGGCAGGCGTTTCCTGAGCGCAGTCGAAGGGAACGCGTATGTGGGGGGTGTTCAGGGATTGAGGGATTTAACTGATTGCAGGGGCATCGAAGAGAATAACAAAACTGGCGTGGGGCATGAGCTGCTTGATGATGCGCAGGTGGGCGTCGGCATCGTTGCGACTACGACAGCGGGCGACGGTGATGCGCTGCATTTTGGGCAATAGGCGAATGATGCACCAGGGGTGGAGGCGATCGCGATAGGTTGCTAATTGTTTGCAGCTTGAGATGGCCGCCGTTGACGGGGGCTGGTGGACTGGTATCATGTTTTCACTTCCTGCTAAAGGATATAGGCGGCGATCGCTCCGAAGTTTCCTAGGCTCGCGGAGCGATCGCGTTTAGTTTTGAACAATCAGGGTGAGATTTCACCTTTGTCAATATATGAATGGGTAAGGTCAAACTTAAGATTCGAGAGCTAGCGGCTGAGCGAGGTTGGACACTCAAACAGGTCGCGGAACAGGCCGGTGTCAACTACAATACCGTCAAGAGTTATGCTCGCACGCCTAACATGAATATGGCTGACCTAGAAACCCTTTACAAACTGGCTCAAGCATTTGGAATCGCTATGGAAGATTTGATGGAGCTTGTGGAAGAATAGGGGCTTCTTGGCAATGGGCATCCTTGTCAGGATGATGACCTCATGCCTCAATGCCATACATCTACATTCTCGAATGCGCCGACGGTAGCTACTACACCGGCGTACTTGGAACTTAAAGCGACGCTTAGCACAGCATCAACAGGGTATAGGAGCTGAACATACCGCCAAAAGACTGCCTGTAAAACTTGTTTATTTCGAAGAATTTAGCCGTATCGATCGCGCCTTTGAACGAGAAAAGCAAATTCAGCGGTGGAGCCGTAAGAAAAAGGAAGCTCTCATTTACGGAACCTTCGATCAACTACACGATCTAGCCGCTTGCCAGAACGAAACCCATTATCAAATCAAGCGTCATCTCCCGTCTAGAGACGATAATTCGTAGGCACAGTTATCTGCTCCCTTCGACTTCGCTCAGAGAGCGGGACGTTGGCTTCGGCTTCGCTCAGCCAACGGCAATGGGTAGGCGGCTTGTTTGCCTTTCCCTAAACTTTTGCGGATATTGAATAAGGGGTGAGGCTTTAGAAGCATATGCTAGGTGATGGTTGCTTTGGGAGCGTTGGCCTGATGCGTTTGCAGATTGCGCGATTTTGGCTGTTGGCTTTGATGGTGGTGACTGTAGCAGTGCCGTTAGTGGAAATAGGGGCGGTGCCTGTGATGGCGCAGGAGGCTTCAAGGGAGGAGCGTAAGGCAGAAGCGGATCGATTGTTACAGTTGGGAGCGCAACAGCATAGTACTAATCAATTTCAGGAAGCAATACGATCCTGGCAGGAAGCATTAGAAATTTATACAGAAGTTGACAATATAAATGGAGAAATTGCCTCACTAAGGAATTTAGGGATTGCTCATCAGTCGATTAATCAGCATCAACAAGCAATTATTTTCTATCAAAGATATTTGGAAGCTTCTAGAGAGTTTGGCAACTGACAAAACGAAGCAAAACT
>JAAHIC010000054.1 GCA_010671965.1 Leptolyngbya sp. SIO4C5 | reverse complement strand
GCAGTAGGCATTCCCCTCTACTTTGCTCAAGCCCTCTCCGTAGCGCTCTACACCATTGGCTTTGCTGAGAGCGTCGTCGGCGCGTTTAGTCAGCTCAATCAGACCTATGTGGCGCTGATTACCACGATTGGCGTGGCGGCCCTAGCGCTGATATCAGCTAAGTTTGCCATCCGGGCCCAGTATTTTATTATGGCGGCGATCGTCCTGTCGCTGATTTCACTGATCTTTGGCGATTCGTTAGAGCCAACTCGAATTGAGATGTGGGGTACACCAGGGGGAGAATCCTTCTGGCAGGTTTTTGCCGTCTTTTTCCCGGCGGTGACAGGCATCATGGCGGGCGTCAACATGTCGGGCGATCTGCGCAATCCCATCCGCTCTATTCCCATCGGCACTCTGGCGGCAGTCGGGACAGGTTATTTGGTTTACATGGGACTGCCGATCCTCCTGGCGACCCGGGCTGATGCCGCTACCCTAGTCGCCAACCCGCTGATCATGCAGCAGATCGCGTTTTGGGGGCCAGCTATTTTTCTGGGGGTTTGGGGTTCAACCCTTTCAAGCGCCCTCGGCAGCATCATGGGAGCGCCTCGCATTTTGCAGGCACTGGCGCGAGACGGGGTATTACCCCGGTGGATGTCATTTTTGGGCAAAGGCAGCGGCGCGGATGATGAGCCGCGAATTGGCACTGCCGTCACGCTGGTAGTGGTGATTGCCGCCGTCTATATCGGCGATCTCAACCTGATTGCCCCCGTATTGACCATGTTTTTCCTCACGACCTATTTGGTCTTGAACGTTTCGGCAGGTGTGGAGGGCTTTCTTAAGAGTCCCTCCTTTAGGCCCCTGTTTCGGGTGCACTGGTCGCTATCGCTGCTGGGGGCCATTGGCTGTCTAGCGGCCATGCTGCTGATCAATCCGGTGGCTACTGCCGTAGCCGGACTGATTGTTTTGGGCTTTTATTTTTGGCTACAGCGGCGGGAGCTGAGCGTTACCTGGGGCGATGTGCGTCAGGGGCTGTGGATGATGATGTTGCGCACCAGCCTGTTTCAACTGGGTCAGCGCAGCGAAGCCGATGCCAAAAACTGGCGGCCTCACTTTTTGGTACTGTCAGGAGCGCTGCCCCGGCGCTGGGGGCTGGTAGAGCTAGCCAATACCCTCAATCACAATCGCGGCTTGTTTACGGTGGCGAGCGTCCTGCCGCCGGGTTCCCGCGATGTGCCCCGTCAGGAAAAGCTGGAAGAAACCATTCGCAACAACCTGCAAGAGCGAGGCATTCAGGCTTTAGTGCGGCTCTCTACGGCCCCTGATCCCTTTGAAGGGGCGCGGCGGCTGGTGGAAATTTATGGGCTGGGGCCAATGGTGCCCGACACGGTGATTCTGGGGAATAACGAGGAGCTGAGCACCCGCGATCGCTACTGCTGGCTGATTGATCAGCTGCATCAGTCGGAGCGCAACGTGATTATTTTCCGCGATGCGCCGGAAATTCGTCCCAACCGTCACCGCCAGATTGACGTTTGGTGGGGCGGCCTGTACGCCAATGGCGGCCTGATGCTGGTACTGGCGGATTTGCTGCGCACCAGCATTGAGTGGCGAGGGGCGACCCTTTACCTGAAGCTGATTGTGGCTGACAAAGCTGCCGCAGAAACCGCTAAGGCCAATTTGACAAACCTGGCCCAAACCCTGCGGATCGGGGCCGTGCCGGAAGTCCTCATCAGCGAAGATCGCTCGTTTGAGGAAGTCCTCCAGTCCTCCTCTAGCAATGCGGACATGGTTTTTCTCGGCATGGCCAGTCCGGGCAACGACTTTGGCAACTACTATGCCAAGCTGCAGCTCCGCACTCAGCATCTCCCCCCTACCGTTTTTGTCTTGGCCGCGCCTAATTTCTCCTTTGCAGACGTGCTGATGGAATAAACGATGGCATAATAGTGCGTCTGTCGGTTACTAAGCGCCCTATGTCTTCTCCCCGTTCATTCACCTCAGACCTCACGGCCAACGGTCAGGCTCAGCCAGCCGATTTGAGCTTTCAGCTTCCAGATCCAGAAGACGAGCAAATTTCTGAGCCGGAGTTTTTGCAACAGGTGGAGATGGCCTGGCAGGTTTGCGATCGCTTTGATTTGCAAACCGATATCTGGCGGGGGCGGATCTTGCGCACCGTGCGCGATCGCGAAAAGCAGAGCGGCGGGCGCGGCAGTGGCTTTCTCAACTGGCTGAAAGACCGAGAAATTAGCAAAACTCAGGCTTACAGCCTGATTGAGCTGGCCGACAGCGCCGATACCCTGTTTGCCGAGGGGATGCTGGCCCCCGAAAACGTCAATCAGTTCAGCAAGCGGGCCTTTGTAGAAACGGCTCAGTCAGCCCCAGAGGTGCAGCAGCTCGTCAGCGAGGCGGCTCAGCGGGGGGATGCCATCACCCGGCGGGAAGTGCGGCAGCTCTCGGATGAGTGGACAGCCATGACCTCTGACCTGCTGCCTGCCGAAATTAAGGAAAAAGCCGCTAGCGACACGATTCCGACCCGCTACCTAGCGCCCCTCGTGCGGGAGATGGAAAAGCTGCCGACCTCCCACCAAGATACGCTGCGGACAGAAGTGGCGCTCAACCCTGATGTGGACACGCTGAAGCAGGTCACGGCTGAAGCCCGCTATCTGTCAAAGTATCTGGCGGCGGCGGTACAGGTGCAGGCCCTCAACCGGGACGACCTCAATTTAGAGCAAGCCTTAGAGGAAGCCCTGCGGGTTGGCTGTCTCAACGCCACCGCCGATCTAGTCAATCAGGCGGCCCAGCTAGAGCAGGCTGTCGCTAAGCTCTACACGTCTTGGCAGCGGGTGAAGAAGCTGGCCGACCGGGTCTATGTAGACAGCGGCGCCAGCACCCCTCATCTGCGATCGCTGCTAGACTGCCTGGGTCCCCTGACGAGCGAAATTATTGAAATTCAGCTTGGCGAGGCCGACAGTTCCCTGGCCCGCACCATTCGGCTGCGTGTGCTATCGACTGATGACGAGGCGGAATAGGGCTGATTCAACTGGGTAAACCCATAATGTTGGTCGCCGCCTGGGGCTGCAAAAAATGCTGGGTCAGCAAAAAGCCCACAAACGTCCAGGTCTGATAGTCACGGGACTGCTGCCCTATCCAGCCGCCACTGGGGCCGTCAAAATATTCTGACCAGCGCCGTTGGGGGAGCTGCTGCATATAGCTGAAGCCGTTTTGCAGCGCCTGCTGACAGCTTTTTTCTAAATCAGCATCTTCAGCATCGGTGGACTTGGCTTCAGCCTGGTAGCGGCGAAAAGCGATCGCCCAAAACCAGGTCAGACAGGGCCAGTAACCGCCATTGTGGTAGCAGCCAGGCCGATTTTTGGGGTCAAACCCGGTGAGAATTTGCCATTCCGTTTCGCTCAAGGGGGGATGGCAGATCCGCAGCGGCATCTGGCCGATCAGTACGTCCTGATGGTGCACCATCAGCCGAAATAGGCTGGCCTGCTGGGGCAGCGGCAAAATGCCAAACAGGGCGGCCAGGCAGTTGCCCAAGGTAAAAAAACGGAAATCAGGCCGCCCGGTGCGGACATTGCCCATCAGATAGCCGCTGCCAGTGGCTAGCCAGGGCTGCAGCCAGTCGGGAATGGCAGCGGGGTAGACATTGTATTCGTTATCAATGGCGTCGCCGTACTGCTCTGTCGGCTGCCGCCGAGTTTGCTCTAGGGTAGACGACGTTATCCAGTAGTGCTTCAGCAAAAACTGCCGCAGCTGGCTGGCGCGGCTAATGGCGGCGGTGATGAGGCGATCGGATTCAGCCTGCTGTGGGGTTTTCCCTAAGCGCAAAAGCGCCGCTGCGCTCTGCAACGCCCCGTAGAGCAATACCTGAACTTCTAGCGGGCTGCCCCAGACATCCAGTGGCCGATCGATCATAAAAGCGCCGTCAGCCACTTCTAGCAGGGGCGTGTCTCGAAAGCCGGGCTGCAAAATCAGCGTCAAAAACCGCTGCAGGGCCGCCTGCAGGACTGGCTGGCTAGCCCAGGCGCGATCGCCCGTATGCTGCACGTAAATCCAGCTCAAAATCGGCACCCACAGGCTGGCGTCATAGGCGCAGACCCGGCCAATGGCCCGCTGGCCGTAGTCCGCCACCAGTCGTCCCTGATGTTCACAGAAGCTGTTGGGGAAAACGCCGCGCGATCGCCCCTCTGTTTGCTGCAGCTGCAGGCAGCAGTCTAGAAACCGCCGCACAATCTCAGGCCGATTGTCCAGCAGCAGGTAGATCATCACGGGCACGTTGTCCCGCACAAAAACTTCGCCGTAGTTGAGGTCGGCGTGAAACTGCCCTGCCTCAGTTGGACTAACAGCGGCCACTGCGCCAATGTAGTCACCCTGGTAGCTCACCAGTGCCTGGTCATAGAGCAGCGATCGCGCTGTTTGGATCAGGGTTTCGAGCGTTGACATAGGACAGTTCAGCCTAGAAATCACATCCCTATGTTAAGTTGCGGGGCTAAAGTCATCCGCATTGCGGCTGAGCGCGTACTGCTTAATAGTGTTGCTTCGACCATTCGCAGAGGAATAGAGAGATGATTTTGAGAGGTTTTGGCGCGATCGCAGTGGTTGCGGCCATTGGCGCTGTCAGCATTCCCTTAAACGCTCAGGGTCAGACGGTCAGTCCCGCTTCCTTGAGCGAGCTAGATGCGCCGCTGTGCTATTTAGAAACTAACGAAGGTGGCCTCGTAGATCTATCCGAGTTTTGTGGCTCAGAGAGAGACAGCAGCGCCGACACGGTGATCAATGCCGCCCCCACTCCGGTCCGGGCCGTCTCCAATAGCGTCCAGCCCAGCAGTCAGTCAGGCCGGGCCGCCCTCTCTCCCAGCAGCCGCAGTAATGATGATTCGCCCTGCTTTATCTTTGACGCTCAGGGCCGTCGCTGCGGTTAGAAAAGATAGGCTAGAGGTAGGCCAATCTGCACTGACCGCTAGCCCACTATGCCCTCTGAGATTACCCGCGCCGCAATCGAGCAAAAGGCGCTCGAACTTGGCTTTCACAAAATGGGCATTGCTGCTGTCCCCCCCCTAACGGAGGAACAGACCTTGCCGCCCGCCGAAACCGCAACCCAGGAGGCCCTCCAGCGCTGGCTGGCTCAGGGCTATCAGGCGGACATGACCTGGATGGAAAATCCCAAGCGGCAGAATATTCGCCAGGTGATGCCAGCAGCGCGATCGCTGATTTGCCTAGCGCTCAACTACTACACCCCCCAGCAGCGGCCCGCTGGCCCCCAGTACGCCAAGATCTCACGCTATGGCTGGGGCCGAGACTACCACCGCATTGTGCATAAAAAGCTGAAGGCGCTGGCCCAGTGGCTGCAGGTCGAAACTGACACCGAGACTCGCTACTACGCCGATACCGGCCCCGTTCAGGATAAATTTTGGGCGCAGCAGGCGGGGATTGGCTGGATTGCTAAAAACGGCAACGTCATCACCCGCGACTATGGTTCCTGGGTGTTTTTGGGAGAGATTTTGACGGCGTTGGAACTGCCCAGCGATCGCCCCCATACGGCTCACTGCGGCACCTGCCGCCGCTGCCTAGATGCCTGCCCCACCCAGGCTATTCGCTCAGCCGGCGTCGTTGATGCCAACCGCTGTCTGGCCTACCACACGATTGAAAATCGCGCCGAAACCCTGCCTGAGGCGATCGCTCAGAATCTCAGCGGTTGGGTGGCAGGCTGCGACATTTGCCAAGATGTTTGTCCCTGGAACCAGCGCTTTGCTCAGCCAACCGATATCGAGGACTTTCAGCCCTACCCCTGGAATGTGGCTCCCCCTCTCAGCGAGCTAGCCACTCTCAGCGAGGCTGACTGGAACCAGCGCTTTCCGGCGTCTGCCCTGCGCCGCATCAAGCCCGCCATGCTGCGCCGTAATGCCCGCGCTAATCTCAGCCATCAGACTTCCACAGAGACGTAGCCGCCGCCAAAACGGCCAGGCTCCGTTGTTCTGATTCAGGCTAGTCAAAGGCCATTGCCAATCAGAATAAAAGGAGCCCAGTAGTAGGGATGGCTGAGGCGGTGAGAAACTGCTGGCGGCAGAGCACTGCGGCTGGTAAGAATCACTTCAGCGCGATCGCCGCTGAAGGTGGAAAAATTGCCGCTGATTAGAGCTTGCTGAGCGGTTTGCAGGGCCTCAGCCTTGGTCTGCCCAGCCGCTAGCGCCGCATAAAAGGCATTCATCAGGACCTGGGTGCCGCCATCGCTGACTTTCCAGAGAGAGGCGATCGCCGCCTTGGCCCCGGCATTTTGCATCTGGTAGCCCAGGCCCAAGATTTCCACGCCGCTGCCCAGTTCAGTGCTGCCTAGGGCCGTCTCGCAGGCGCTCAAAACCACTAACTCAATATTGCTAAACTGCCACTCGTAGCGAATATCCTGCAGGCTCACCGTTTCGCCGCTGCCAAACACAATAAACGACTCTCTAGGTTCTCCCTGGACAAAAGCGGCATGGGTAGCCAAATGCAAAACGTTGTATCCCCCCAGTCGCTGTTTCAAGTCCGCCGGATTAAACGACTGGTTCAGCAGCACATCCACGTTCCCTAGCTGAGCTGCTAGAGCCGCCACTTCAGCCGCCGTGTGGGGCAAATGATCAAACTGAAACTCCCGCCCCCCCACCTCTGGCACCGTGAAATTGAAGCGACATTCAGCGCAGGCCGCTGCCAACACCTGCAGGTCGGCAAGGGGCGCGGCATCAAAATTAGTCAGGGAAGCAGCGGTGATGTGGGTGAAGCGGAAGCGCTCGGTCAGCCAGCGATCGCCGTCGTGCAGAGCCGCTAGAGGCACGTAGCGCAGCGCTCCATCGGGGGCAAAGATAATCATTTCGGCTGCCGCTGCCGTCAGTTCAGCTTCTAGCGGCTCAATTAGCCACTGATAAAGCCGGTGAGCCGATGGCTGCACATCGCTGTTTTTATCAGCCAGGGCCTGACCCAATTCCACAATTGCCCGGTTCAGCTCAGCAGCCGCAATTTTCACCGGATAGCGAATGGGCGGCGTGTTGGCTGTCACCAGGACTAGCTCTAGGCGATTTTCTAAAATTAGCGGGTACAGCAGCACCGTAGACTGCGGGAGCCGCTGCAGGTTGCGCTGTAGGGTTTGATAGTTTTCTAACTCCAGGTTGTGCCCGGCGGTGCTGACCCGTAGCTGATTCAGCGCGGCTACAACTTCAGCAGAGTCGAGAAACTTGAAGAAGCTGCTTTGTAGTTGAGCTTGGCGGCTCTGAAGTGTGCTGAGTCGCTCCCTTTCCGCCACTGTCAGGCCGCCGTCATGTAGCCTTGCGGCTAGCCAGGCCAGCTCCTCAGCTTCGACGATGACCTGCTGATACAGATCTAAAATTTGCTGTTCCGGCTGCCAGTAATCAATGCCGCTAGCGGTTGCGGCGCTGCGCTGCACGTCCTGCAGGTAGTCGTCTAGCTCCTGCACCTTGAGCAAATCGAGGATACGCCGAGCTTCCAATATGCGATTTTGCTGCAGTAGCAGATCGGCCAGGGCACGGTAGTCGCTGGCGATCGCGTTGGTGAAAGACTGCTGCAGGTGAACCGGCAGTTCTCGTAGCTCGCCGCGAATCTGTTCGCGGATATTGATAGAGGCTTTGTAGAAGACAATAGCCAGGGCTGGCTGATTTTGCAGCGCAAACCAGTTACCCAATCGGCTCCGCACTAAAGCTTCCCCGGCGCGATCGCCAGTGGCCTGAAAGATGGGGAGCGCTTGCTGGTAGTGGGCGATCGCCTGGGGGTAATCCGCCAGTGATAAGTAAGTGTTGCCTAGCCGGGTGAGGGCAACGGCTTCGCCTTCGCGGTTGCGGATAGCCTGAAACAGGAGCAGCGCTAGCTGGTGGTAGCGAATGGCCTGGGACTGATTACTGAGCCCCTGATAGGCACTGCCTAGGTTATTAAAAACACGTGCTAGGCCGTTAAAGTCTTGAGTTGCCCGCAGCGGTGAGAGAGCTTGCTCGTAGTAGACAATTGCTTGCTGATAATTTTGGCGTGACCAATAGACATTGCCTAAGTTGTTGAGGGCATAAGCTTCCCTATGGGGATTGGCCGCCGCCCGAAAGATAAATAAAGCCCGGCGATGATGGCGAAAAGCCTCAGGGTAGTCACCCAGCGACCAATAAGTATTGCCTAAATTAGTTAAAACGGTGGCAACCTGATCTGAGTTCTCAGCCAGCGTGTATAGCGTTAGGGCCTTTTCAAAAGTGGCGATCGCCTGCCGATAGTTGCTGAGATGCCTGTAAGCAGTGCCTAAATTGTTCAACACACCGGCTTCATCACTGCGATCTCTCGGCGCTTGCGTAATAGTCAGCGCTTGCTCATAGTAGTCCACGGCCTGCTCATAACGGCTCAGTTGACTAGAGACATCGCCCAGGCTGACCAGCGCCGTCCTCATGCCACTGCCATCTTTAATAGCGCTAAAGAGGGCCAGCGATCGCTGCCAGGACTGCAAAGCTGCTGAGAACTGTCTAGCCCGGTATTGGTAGTTGCCCTGCTGCAATAGATCAGTAGCGAGTGTCCGCTGTGCGGTAGCGCTGGCGGGCTGAGCCGTAGCCGAAAGCAGACCAAAAGGCTGAACTAGGGGCAGGAGACCCATCCAGGATAAAAATCCGAATATCAGTCCCGCCGCCGCCATCAGTCGCATTGCTTTCTCCTTTGAAGTCTTAACCCTGAGCAGGCCCAGAAAAGCTACAAACCCGGTGCGAAGATGAGAACGCCCAGCCTAGGCCGAGAGTTCAGTTCCGATAAGCTGTCTGAGAATTTGCCCAATAGCAGTATTAGGCCACGACCTCCAAAATGACCGATAGGGCCGCCAGCTTTTCCGTATCGATGCCGCTGACGCCGCCGCGTAGCTCAACGTCAGCCCGCGTAGACTGATCCAAATTGCTGAGCAGCGCATTGACCACCATCAGCGGCTCATCTTCTTCAGTTTCAGTTCCCAAACTCAGGGGACTGCCTGATCGCGTACCTCTGGCGCCGGCAATTTGCTGTATACCCTTGAGCGCATCCCGCAAAGGCTGAGTGCTAGCCAGCACCAGCACTTCAAAAAATCCGGCTGGCCCCGAGACGCAGAAGTGAAAATTTTCGTCGGTGTCGTTGGGATCGCAGTAGTTGCGGCCTGCCTGAGGCGGTAGATTTTGGGGGACGACTACGGTTTGCCCGGAGTCTACCAGGGCGGCGCCTTCAGGATCTTCCCAGTTGACCGGGTGCAGTATCGTAATTCGCCCCGAACTGCCAATCACTAGCACGCCTAGGTAGAGACTGCGCGGCTCATTATTCACCACCTCAATCTGGATTTCCGTGCCCGGTCGCAACTGCTGAATTTCAGCGTTGACTCGCTGTGCCACAATTCCATCGCCCCGGCTGCTAGAGCGAGCAAAGGTGCCCCCACCCTGCACCGGCTTGACCTCAACATTCACCGCCAAATTTGACGTATCGCTATTTAAGACCGAGCGTAAGACCAGCCCAGCCAGCAGCATCTTCAGCCGGGGACGCAGGCGAGCGATCGCCTGCTCGGCTGTTTCTGCCGCCCGCCCAAATGATGCTTCAATCGGAATTAGGTCGGCTGTCGTCAGGCCAATTCCACCAGGTTCACCCTCAGTCACAACGCCGCGCGATCGCCCCTGCGCGATCACTTCTGGCGTGAGGCGGCTGACCAGGTAATCGACGGTTGAAGTCTGGTCAATTGCGATCGCGGCCATACGGTTAAGGTTGTTGATCTCAGACTGTACACCCGGCAGTGCCGCCGCCAAGGACGGATGCAGACCCAGCTTCATGGTTAGATCGTTAGGAACCCCCCGTATGCGCTCTCGCAGCAGCATACCTGAAGCCGATAGCGATCGCGCTGCCTGCAGAGTGCCGTAGCCCACTAGCCCCTCCCGCCGGGTTTGCTCAACCTGCCCTAGCGCGTTACCTTGCCCGTCAATCAGGTTGAAAATAGCTCCCTGCTCAAAAGAGCGTAGGCTTTGGGAAGACACGCCCCCTAGCCAAAATTGCATTTCACCTGAGCTAGCCTCCGCCAGCACCACCGCTTCGGCTGAGGGCGCTATGGCCTCAACCAGATAGACTGGCCTGTTTTCGTAGTTCTGGTCGGGAGCGGTCTGATAAACCGGCGTTTGGGCTAGCTGCGAATTGTTGGCGACATCGCGTGTCTGCCGGGCCAGGCTAGTGAAAACCGTATCTAGCATCTGGCTATTAGGCTGCTGCCAGAGGTAGTGAGTCAGCGTGTAGGTAAACGCCCCGGCGAAGAACTGACCTTCTCCAGTGCCAAACGTGGCGTCTGCGGCTAGCTGATTGGCTCCGGTAGATCCCATCGCCACCCCTTTGGCAATGCCCGCTGCCCGCCGCGCCTTCAGGTCTTCGGGGGTTAGTCCTAACTGCTTCATCCATTCGGCCTGGTACTCCAGTTCAGCAGTGCTGGGCTGGGCGTTGACGCCGGCGATACGGGCATCTTCAGAGCGAATTAGAACGTTACCGCGAGTCCCCCCCCCGGAGTGACAGCTATCTAAAACCATAGTCACCTGATCGGTTTTCAAGGCCGACATCAGTAAAAACAAGGTTTTGCCCATAATGTCATTGACCTGACCGTCCTGAACCTCCACGCGGGCATCGCTAGGTAAGATGGTGCCGTTAAAACCTTGAAAATTCTCATTCCCTGGCGTGTTTGACAGCGCAATCGGATCGGGATCGCGCACGTAGGAACCATGACCGGAGTAGTGAAAGACCACTACATCTCCCGGTTCAGCCTGACTGATCAGGTGACTTTCAAAAGCCGACAGAATATTGGCCCGAGTGGGCTTCATCTCGGTCTCATCCGTCAGCATTAAAATATCGCTGGGATTAAAACCAAAACGATGAATCAGCAACTGCCGCTGCATCTGCACGTCAGTCAGACAGCCCCGCAGATTTTTGACTCCACCCTGATACTGATTAACGCCGATGAGCAAAGCCAGCTTGCGCGGAGCCGGCTGAGCTAGAACACGAGCCGCGCGATCGCCCTGGTAAAAAACGTCGAGCTGATTCAGACCAATTGCAGCAAGGGCAGAACCCGTAAACTGTAAAAACTGACGGCGTTTGATAGCAGGCATGGGGAGTCTCCATCGGGGGCGGGCTTACAGAAGTAATGTCTACTTTTACCTGGATTTGCGGATCAAGTAGTGGATTCGCAAAATATTGTTTAAGTTAGCCTGAGGCCAAACAACATTCACTCAGCCTGGATTCTGCCGGAGTATATTTCACAGATGCCTGCACTTATTCAGTCACGCTGTTATCGCGCTGCTGAGACAGCCGTAATATTGACGCTGGAATAGTCCGCTGTATTGCATCAGCAATCAGTTTCTGCCCTACTTCACTCGGATGAATATTGTCATTTGAACGGTAAGGATCAGCCTCACGCTGCTGTAGGGCATTTTGAAAGGCTTCATGCAGCGAAAAAGTGGATATTCCCAGATCTGTAGACAAAGTATAAATTTGCTCGTATCCATTTTCCTGCTGTCCGGTTCTAGCCTCGCTGCGTGTCGGATGCAGAAACAGAAAGACTTGTGGGGTCTGCTGTTGCGCTAACAGCAAAAACTCCTTTAAATCGCTGAGGCCCTGATCTGTCGCCAATGCGATATCCCTGTCACTAGGCTGAACTATCGCCGGACGACGGGTAATTTTGGCGAGATAGCGGGGGAGATAGCGAGCGATCGCTTCCTGTAGCGCTGAAACGGGAGCTTTCTGCGGATGCGTATTGAGATCTAAAGGTTGAAAGGTGGGATTATCATAAGCATCATGACTAGAAAGCAGCAAAATGACCACATCAGCTTCGAAGAAACCGTAAGCTTGAGCATAGGCCAACCAGTTGCCCGGCCCCCAGCTCCCAGCGGATATATTGCCAACAATGACCTTGCGATTAAGCTTCTTTTCCCAGGCTACAGCCAAAAGAGACGTTGCTAGCGAGTCTTGATCGGTAAGACTGCCCCCATTCAAAACGGAATCTCCAAAGACCATTACTCGTATTTCACTATCAAGTTTTTTCTTTTCCGCAAACAATTCGCTTCGCATCCCGTATTGATTAGTAATGAAGCGGTTGCCAAATCGAAAAACATCTTGATTGGGCTGGTATAAATATTCGACTGTAGGGTGAGGACTGGATAGGGGAGGAGAACCTAAACCCAAACTAAACCGCGCCAATAGCTCTCCCATTGCCAGTATGAGCAGGCCCAAAAATCCTGCGGTTTTCAATATCTTTTTAGGCATAGTCAGCATCTATACGCTGCGGCATGTGTACAAATATTAATTAAAAGCCTCTTTTCTAGCCAACTTAGCTAAGTTTTATAGAATTGACTGTTAGCTTTTGCTTTTGGCATCTCCAAATTCTTTTGGCTTTATGAATATTGCGTTCTCTAAATCTCCAATTAAAGCAGAAGATTTGCCGCCACCTGAATCAAAACAAACAGGATGGCCTTGGACCGATCAGCGTCATCAGAAAAATCTGCCTTTAGAGACTTCAAACTATCCTTTGATTAGCATTGTAACGCCTAGCTATAATCAAGGTGAATTTATTGAAGAAACTATCCGCTCAGTTTTGCTTCAAAATTATCCCAAGATAGAGTACATCGTTATTGATGGAGGTAGCAGCGATCGCACTCTCGAAATACTTGAAAAGTACAATCAGTGGATTAGCTGTTGGGTTAGCGAACCTGATCAGGGACCAGCCGATGCCATAAATAAAGGGTGGAAAAGAGCGGCAAGAATGCTTCCTGCCA
>JAAHIC010000539.1 GCA_010671965.1 Leptolyngbya sp. SIO4C5 | reverse complement strand
GCTGCCTGCGCTTGTGAGATGCGCTTTGCCGTCTTTATTCCACCCCAGGCGCAAGAGCGCCCCGTTCCAGTTCTCTATTACCTATCGGGGCTGACTTGTACGGCAGAAAATTTCACCACCAAGGCCGGAGCGCAGCGCTACGCGGCCGAAGCTGGCCTCATGCTAGTTGCTCCTGATACCAGTCCCCGTGGAGAGGACGTTGCCGATGAGGCAGACTGGGATTTAGGCCAGGGAGCAGGCTTTTATGTGGATGCCACCCAAGCCCCTTGGAGCGCCAACTATCAGATGTACCGCTACGTGACTGAGGAGCTGCCAACGCTGATTGCCGCCAACTTTCCGGTGAGGGGCGATCGCGCTGGAATTTGCGGTCACTCAATGGGGGGGCACGGGGCTTTAATCTGCGGCCTGAAAAATCCAGACAAATTTCGCTCTATTTCAGCTTTTGCCCCCATTGCGGCTCCGTCTCGCTGTCCTTGGGGCCAAAAGGCGTTTAGCCATTACTTAGGTGAAAATCAGGCAGTCTGGCAGTCCTACGATGCCAGCGAGCTCGTGCTACAGATGGCCGACCCAGAGCGCTCAATTCTAATTGATCAGGGCACTAGGGATCAGTTCTATCAGCAGGGGCAGCTACTGCCTGAGGTGTTTCAGGCGGCCTGCGAGCAAGCCGGACAGCCTTTGATCTTGCGCCTGCAACCGGGCTACGACCACAGCTACTACTTTATTGCTACCTTTATCGGCGATCATATCCGGCATCATGCCCAGGCGCTGTGCGATTAGCTGTAATCGCTGTTTGCCTAAAAGTCTCTTGACCTGTAGCGGCGCGATCGCCACCCGATAAAGACGGCTCCGCAGACAGCGCCAACAGTGAGGCCCAGCCAAACGAGGCGCTTTTTGGCTTCTACTGCTAAGGCGGGGCGGGGCATCTGCTGCTGGGGGAGATTTTCTATGGCTGTGGGAGGGACATCAGCAAATAGCTGGTAGGTCTGGGTCAGCGCCACCAACAGAGCTGCAGTAAGATTGTCAGGCAACTGCTGGCGTACAGCTTGTTTAACGGGTTTAAGGCGGGCGCTGTTGCCAATGGGAGTCTGGCTGAGCTGGCTGCCGTAGGTAATGGCAATGCTGTGAGTAGGTTCAGCCGCGAGATTGACGGCAAACACAACTGCGTTAGGGGCGAAGGTGCCTTGTGATATTTGGCGCAGCCCTGCCTCTGCCTCGACGCGATCGAGCTGCTGATGCCAAGCCTGCTGACCAGAGACAGGTATTGCAGTGACATAGATAAGGACCTGGATGCCCGCGCGAAACCAGGGCCGGGCCGCTGCGCAAACAGCCGCGCGATCGATGGTCTGAGTAACCTCTAGGCGCAGTTGGGCATAGGGGCAGGCTTGCGCCAGGGCTGGGGCAGTTAAAAAAGTTTTGGTCGCACTGCTTAGGGCTATAAAAACGGCTGAGAAAAACGTCAACAGCCTTTTTAGACGTAGTCTAGGCATTCCCTGATGCTGCTTCATGCCGCAATAAGGCCATTGTAAAAACATGAGAATTGGCCAGATAATCAGCCACCATACAAATTTACGACGCTTTGTCAGGTGACGACGTAGGGAGAGGTCAGCGGAGTCAGCCGCTGTAGGGCGACTAGCGTTTGGTAAACCGTGGCGCAAACCTCCGCTCGCGTCGCCACGCTATTGGGATTTAGCGCTCTGAGGTTGGGATAGTTGACCACCAGCTGCAGTTCCGTTGCTTTAGCCACAGCCGGACGGGCATAGGCCGGAATAGCCGCCTCATCCTGATAGAAGTCGAGGCGGCTCAGGTTGACGGCTCCTTGATCTAACAGATTCAGGCCGCTGATTAAAGACAACCAAAGCTGCAGCCGCAGAATGTTTTGGCTGGGGCCAAAAGTTTGATCGGGAAAGCCGGAAAGAAAGCCGCCGCGATAGGCTTGCTGAATAGCGATCGCCGCCCAGCTATTGGGGGCAACATCTCTAAACTGGGTAGCAGGGCGACGGGGGGTTAGCTCAAAAGATTTGGCTAAAAGAGCGGCATATTGCGCTCGAGTCATGGGGCGATTGGGCTGAAAACTGCCGTCAGCAAAACCGTTGATTAGATCCTGATTGGCTAAAGCGCGGATAAAATTGGCAGCCCAGTGACCTTCGGTGTCGCTGAAGAGGGGAAGTTCCGTATTGGGCCGGACAATATAGGCTGATTCGAGCGCTGGCAGTCGTCCCTGGATGACTAAGCCCTGATGAACCAGCGCAGCTATCTCAGCCCGGCTGATAGCAGTTAGGGGCTGTAGCTCTAACGGCTCAGGGTAGTTGACCACGAGTCGGTGCTGGGTCGCGGCGGCCAGAGCATCAACCGCATAGCTGGGAATTTGGGCGCGATCGCGGTAAATAATCAGCTGATTAGCATTGGCCTGTCCTAGCTTGAGGCCGTTTGCCAGGGCCACGATCGCCTGGATCCGGGTCAGAGGCTGATTGGGCCGAAAGGTGCCATCGGGAAAGCCACTGATAAATCCTTGGGCTTGAGCCTGATAGATCGCCTGTCTGGCCCAAAAGCGAGTGGAAACATCGCTAAAGCGGGTTTGAGTACCGCTAGAGCCAGTATTGAAGCTAGCAGTTACTAGGGCGGCAAACTCGGCTCGCGTCACCTGCTGGTTAGGCCGGAAGGTCCCATCGGGAAAGCCGCGAATCAGCGATCGCGCGGCTAGCTGATCGACAAATTCTCCGGCCCAGTGTCCCAGCAAATCGGCAAAGCGACTGGAGCCTACCGGGCGGGGTGACTCAGGCGGTTCTTCTAGCTTAATCGGTTCTGCAACTGGCTCGACCTGACCCAGCAAGACTGCTGGCACCGCGATCGCAGCCGGAATCTGGCTGGCTGCGATCGCCACCCGGCCCTGAACACGGCTGAGGCTGAACTGGTTGCCAACCGAGACTAAAGGCGATCGCCCCTCGTAGCGCAAATCAGCTTGCCGACTTAGCCGCACTACATTAGCGCCCTCATCCTGCGGCTGGCCCAAATCAGGCTGGGCCTGATCGAGCACGGCAATGCCATCTTCTTGACTGTTATCAATTTGGTTGCGGCGCAGTACGGGCCTAGCTGTGCGAGACACGACAATGCCGCTGCGATTGTCTAGAAAGCGGTTCTCTGCCACTAAGGGAGCGGCTTCGTCACTGATAGCCAGCGCATAGCCCGTATTGCGGAAAAGATTGCGCCGAATCTCTCCTTTGCTGTTGCGCAGCACAGAAATGCCGCTAGCGCCATTTTCAACCAGCAGATTATCTAAGATCAGCGGTTTGCCATTGCCCGTAATCAAAATGCCGTCGCGCCGACAGCGAATGAGCTGACAGCGGGCCACTAGTGGCCCGGTAGACTCGATCCACAATCCTGTACCTCGCTCAGACGGATTAGTGATGCTAAGACCGCGAATCTGAGCGTTTTCGGCTAGCTGCAGCGTCGTGTTTTGCTGCCGAAAGGTGGGGCTGTTGTAATAACCGCCGCCGCTGATCACTGTTTGAGCGCCCTGGTTGGCTTCATCTCCTAGCAGCGTCACCTGCTGAGGAATGACCAGAGGAAACTGCTCGCCCGTTTCTACGCTGTAGCGCCCTGGCAGGAGCTTAATCACATCGCCAGCACTCACCTGCCGCAGCGCCTGGGTAATGGACTTGAGGGGCTGACTAAAGCTGCCCGTGGCGCGATCGCTGCCCTGAGTCGAGCTGACATAGATAATGGTCGCACTCATCCAATTTTTCTCCCTGGCAGAGGTTCTATCGACAGAGCTTGAGCGGGACAGTGGCTACTATCAAGCCATAATCTAGAGTATGGGGGGAGTTTTTGCCCAAAATTCTTTAATCAGACTACTGGCTTGGAGAATCTGACCTAGCCAGTTAAGGTGGAGGCAGGCTTGACGGGAGACAGATATGCTCGCCTTTGTAATTGGCTTTAATTTGGTAACAGCGCTGATTTGTCTGTTGATTACCTGGCGGCTGTGGCAGCTACGGCAGGGA
>JAAHIC010000538.1 GCA_010671965.1 Leptolyngbya sp. SIO4C5 | reverse complement strand
TACTATCTGGTATCACGATCACGGCGTACACCGTACTGCTATCAACGACTATATGGGGTTGGCAGCGCTATACATTGAGGAAGATCCCAATGAGAAAGAGGATATTCCTAAAGGCGAATACGATGTGCCACTAATCATAGCTGATAAGCTTATGGACCGCGACGGTCAGCTTGTTTACGCCGATAACGGTCAGAAAGATCTTGAAGGTGACATCGTACTGGTCAATGGGGTGCCCTGGCCGGTAATGCAGGTGAAGCGCCGCAAATATCGCTTCCGCATTCTCAACTCAGGCATTTCTCGTGCTTATAAACTGAAGCTGAGCAACCGCGATCCCTTAACAGTAATTGCTTCTGATGGCGGCCTGTTGGAGTCTCCGGTTGAAACTCGCAACTTGGTTGTAGGCGTTGCCGAACGCTACGAAGTTGTCATTGACTTTGCTAAGTATCCGGCTGGGACTCAGATTGAGTTACGCAACGGTGAGCTAAAGAACCATGAACGTTTGCCCCGTACCAATAAAATCATGCGTTTCGACGTTGTTGGCGGGCCGGTTTCTTACAATCCACCCTTGCCCAACAAGTTACGCAATGACGGCTTCAACTATCAGGAAGAAGTTAATCGCCTCAAATCTCAGGTGAAGCGTCGTCGAGAGATTGTCTTCGAGCGCCACAACGGCATGTGGGCTATTAACGGACGTTTTTGGGCTGACGGCGGCGTTGAGGCTAATCCTGGCTTAGGGGACGTGGAAATTTGGAAGATCGTCAACAAAGGCGGTGGTTGGAATCACCCGGTTCACATCCACCTAATTGACTTCTTGATGATGAATCGCAAGAACGGCAGGCTGAACAACTACGAGCGCGGCTTCAAAGACGTTATCTATTTAGGCGAAAACCAAGAAATTAACGTTCTTACCAAATTTGGCCCCCACGTAGGCAAGTATATGTTCCACTGCCACAACGTCGTGCATGAAGACCACGACATGATGCGGGCTCTTGAGGTAGGCCAAGGCGGACCTGACCCCGTTACAACCACACCGGCGCAGCCTTATGATCCTAGCTCTGTACCTCCTCTCTGAGAAATCTCCGGAGTTTGAGAGATGTTCCTATTACTTCTGAGGTTTTCGCTATGAGTTTTTTAGGCCAAGCCAGTTGGTTAGTTAGAACGCTAATTAGCGGCTGTTTGCTAGCGATCGCGCTGACGGTTTTGCCAGCCTACGCCGACGCTCCCTACATGAACAGTCATGGCAAGCGTATTCCATCGTTTGAGTATCCCTACTATATTTCGCCTGAACGAACGGAAGCTGAAACCTATCTCAATGAGGGTTTAGAAAAGGCTTATCAGGGGGATCGGGAAGGGGCGATCGCAGGCTTAACCCAGGCGATCGCCACTGATTCTACCTATGAGATGGCCTACCGCTATCTGGGAGACATCTACCGGGAAACCGATCAGCTATCTCTGGCCCTAGATGCTTACAGTCACGCGCTAGAGTACAATCCATTCTTTGCCCGACTCTATAACAGTCGCGGCGAGGTGCTGATGACTTTGGGACAATACGAAGAAGCGATCGCTGACTTTAGCAAAGCGATGGAGGTTTATCCCGAAGATCCGGTGGGATACTACAACCGGGGTAAAGCCTATGCTGACTTGAAAAACTATCCCCAGGCAATTTTTGACCTGCGGGATGCCATTCGGATCAGCGACATTTACGTCGATGCCTATGTCGGGCGCGGCGAAGTTCGTCAAGCAGTCGATAACCTGCAAGGGGCGATCGCGGATTACCGCACAGCCGCTGAGCTACTGAAGGAAGAGGCAGATTCACAAGCCGATCAGGGAGACACAACGCAATCGCAGCAGCTTTTGCAGCAGTACCAGGCTTTAGCGGACAAAGCGGAGGCTTTAGCCGCTAATCTAAGCTAAGTTTTTGAGCCGAAATTATTTGCGCCTGCTCGTCAAGCTGAAACAGTCTCTCAATCTAAGTCAAAGCATGAGGGCTTGTAGCCCAGCGTATTTAATACAATACAGTTCTCTCACGGTTACCAACCCATGATTAAACATTTTCTGAAGGCGCTGATGCTGCCTTGCCTGATAGCCTTTCTGATAGCTGAGCTAGCTTTTGCGCTACCAGCAATGGCTCAGTCCACCAGCGATTCACTCTGTTATTTAGAAACAGAAAGCGGCGAGATTATCGATCTTAGTGAGTTCTGTGAAGAATCTGGAAGCGGTCTTACCCCCGTTGATCCTGCTAGTAGACCGCAGCAGCCAGCAACGACAGGTTTAGGGCAAACTTATCCTACCTACACTGGCCCCAATGGCGAAGCTTATGCGCAGGCCGTTAGTTACCCAGAGCCACCTAATGTGTATGACTACGGCGCGATGCAAGAGTTCGATCGCCAACTTTACGGAGATTAGACCGCAGTTTAACGCCGCGTCTATTTTGCATTAGCCGCAGCGCTGACAAATTGCTAATACTTAACTTGAAAGAAACCGTCTGAAACTTAATCTCAGACGGTTTTTCATTACTAAGCCTAATTTTTTAACCACAACTCATAAGTACATAAAAGTTAGTTAACTTTTACAAAGCGTCATTTGCGGTTTTCGTCTCAAATTCGTTATATCTCAAGATGATGATGTAACTGTGCCTCAGCCCTACTCTGGAGCTGAGGCTTTTTTTGTCAGACTCACCGTTCACAAAGGGAAAGGCGACTCTGACAGCGGCGAGAGCCTTGGCGGCGATCGCCAGAGAGCAAATTACCCCGTCGAGGCAGCGTGATGCTAGCCTCCGGGGGAGCAGTCGATGTCGTAACGTTTTGTTGCTGAATCTGAGATTGCAACCCCTGAATTTCTCGATTCCAGTCAAACCCATTAGAGGTCGTCGAAAAATTACTGACTGCCGACTCTGTTGGAGGCAACGAGGGAGCAGCCAGCACCTGCTCACAGCCTTCGGCCAGGGCTGAGCGCATCTGGAGACGATGATGGTAAATCCACTGCTGGCGATCGCGTAAAAGCTGCGATCGCTCTAGCGCCGAAAGATCCGCCGTTAACAACAAAGCCGATGCTGTTTGAATAGCAGCTTCCCAGTTCTGTAAACAAACTGCCTGCTGAATCTGCCAGCGATAATCTGGCACGACAGCACCAGGATTGAGAAACTCTTCTGGGGAAGGGCGGGCGCTTACGGGCAGAGCGCGGATGCCGATAGCGATCGCGGCTCCAACCACGTAGAGGCAGAGCGCAATGACGGGGGGGCGATATGGGATAAGCTGCATAGCTCTGTTGAACTTGACTAATGGCAAATTTTTGTAAGCTACAGGGCGATCGCGGTTGTACGTGGAAGAACGATCTCTCAAGCTTCCTCCACGTACTGTCCATAACCGATTAGAGGTTGACGTTTACTCGTGGATTTCGCTGTCCTGGCACGCGCATAATTACCCGAATGCGGTTGGGACAAGTTTCTACATCTTCGCGGAAACGATATTCACCAAACTGAGGTGATCCTTCTTCATCAGGTTCAGCTTGGGTACTGCCAAAGTTGGTGCGGGTGTCGAGATTGCGCACCACAATCGTATTATTGGCATTGCCGCTAGGCACATAAGCGCCGCCACGTACTTCAATACGACCACCGGGATCGCAGCGCACTCGCAGTACAGAAACCTGAGGCTGATCGGGATTGCTAGCTGGCGGAATGGGACCGTCAACCTCAGCGGTGTGAACATACAACGTACCGCCAGCAAAGTAACCCTCAACACCGCCAAACTCACCACCTTGGACATCAGCCGGATCGATCTCAAAGCCGAATGAATTAATTGCTGTGCTAGGAATGCGGGAATCGGTTAAGAACACCACAGGCACATCTAGAATGGTTGACAATCCTGGGCCAACCGTGCCGAGGACGACGTTTTCTGCCGGTTCTACGAAAACATCGTCAGCAATAATGGCGTTTGGATCATTGGGATCAGGTGTACCGATCACGATGGCAGTACCGCCTTCAAACCCATCTCGGTTGCGACCGGGC
>JAAHIC010000537.1 GCA_010671965.1 Leptolyngbya sp. SIO4C5 | reverse complement strand
CTGCTCAGGATTTTCAAATAAGGTTGCTTTTAGTTCTGCTGCTGCTGACTCGTCTGTTCCACTAGCGGCATCAGCAACCGGAGCATAGATCTTGTAGGGCATTGACTCATTCGGCAGCGTCTGACTGGTCAAGATGTCGCGCAGCCGATTTAGCCGTATTTGGCCTTGGAGCCGCTGGGGAGTGCTCTCTGCTCGATTGGCATCACTAAAGGCGACGAAGATAGCGATCGCATCAAAAGCTACCACTTCAAAATTGAGAGTTTCCGGCAAATCATCGCTCAGCCGCATCAAGGCAAAGTCTAGTTCACCCTGCTCTAACTGGCGGAACAGCGCGACCCGCTCGTTGCGCTGTTCTGTCTTTGTCAGAGACTCGCGCCGCAGACTCAAAGGCTGTCCTTCAGCCTCTTCGTTATATCGCGCCTCTAAAGCATGTTCAAACGGATCATCACTACGCGGCACCAGCGGACTCATCAGCGAGCGGTTGATCGCCTTGCCCCAAGCGCTACCAAACTCCACCGCATACTGGGAGGTCGCTTGAGACAGCACCGGAATATCACTCAGTTCACAGCTTCCTTCTGGGCAGGGGTTGAGCAGTTCAATTACCGTCTCGGACTGGCGCAACCACCGCCAAGCGACTAGTCCCGCTAATCCCAGGACTAGCAAAATGGCTAGTAGCCAGAGCCGCGCCTGCCGCCGTTCTGTTGTTGGTTCTGAGACAGCAGGTGGCGGAATGTCGGCTACAGGGTCTGGGGGAGGCGTCAGCGGTAGTCGATCTAAGGCCGCTTTAGCCGTATCGACGCTCTTAAACGACTCTTCATCGCCGATCCCCATCAGCCGCCAAATATAGGGCTTGAGCACCTGGGTTTGTGGATCAGCGGGCCAATACTGAGCGTTTTGGGGATCAATCAGCGTTACCTTTTGAGGATCAACCTTTTGCCCCGTCAGCAGTGAAAAGGCGACCCAGCCAAGGTCTCTCAAATCAGCTTCTGGTGAACCTAAATCGCGGGCATGGGTTGCGATCGCCGTTGGTAATAGCCTGCCCTGCAGCGGCAAAAACAAATGCTCCCATAGGGCAAAGCGCGAAAGATAGATAAAAAATTGAACTTCTCCAGTGGCCGTATGACGATTAGCCATACGAATCCAGAGGCTATCTAAGCTGAGATTACCGTGATAGAGGCACTGCTCGGAGGTTTCACCCGGCCAATACACCCGGTAGGCACTATGCAAATACTTGAGACTTTGCAAGACCTGATATAAAACCTGTCTGACCTGAAAGGCGGTTAATCCATAGGGATATTTCTCTAAGTGGTCAGCGAGGGTGCAGGCATTTGGCAGCGGCTTGGTAACGAGGTAACAGCGATCGTCCTGCTGGTGATCCACAAAGGCATCCACCAGCTTGATTAAGCGAAAGTCGCGATCGTGTCCCAGTTTCAGATTGGCACTCAGCAGCTGCTCAAAGGCTTGGCGCCGCGCTACCATTTCCGACCGGCTGAAGATTTCGCTGGACAGGTGATAGACAAAAATCCAGACCGGCTCGCCGCTATATTCCTGAATGCCCTCATAAAGATCCAGCCCGACATCACTGCGCCGCCACTCCCCCACTCGGTAGCGTCCACCCCAGACTCCCTGTAGCTTTTCCTCTGGCCGCAGCGATCGCTGGTCTTGAATCGTTGGTGCTGGGCTGGGTGGCGAGACAGGGGCGACTGCAACGGCAGTGCTGCTAGCCGTCACCGCCTGAGCCGAGGCGGCGGCTGGACCGTCTTGGAACTGGGTGAAAAAATCAGCAGCGGGCTGAGGCGCTTTCACCTGGCGGGCTGTCTGCTTTGCCTTTTGGCTACCCGGCAAGTTGACGTTTTCATACCAAACTTGCAGCCGCCTGCGGCCTTTCTGCGAGAGCACCTGAGTCGGATGGCGGACAAAGTTTGTGCTTTCGCTGATTCTTCTTCTAAAGCGGTTGATTAAATCAGGGAGTCTCACGTTTCTCCTGGCGTTTCTTTTGACTCAACGTTGACATCGTTGACTTGCTGATAGAGTTCATAGAGATAGTTGAGATCGGCGGTATAGAGATCTTCGAGTACCTCTGGACTGACCTCCTCTAGTGCCCCGAGCTGGGTAATCACCCGCGCCAAAATCAAAATCGTGGCATAGGCGGGATTGGCCTTGACCCTGGGATCGCGCAGCGGCAGAATTTCGTCTGCTGCCTTGGCTAAACGCATTTTGCCTTTGCGGTGCAGATTGCCTTCTCCGTCTAAATAGCCCTTAGGCAGCGTAAATTCAAATTTCGTTTGAAACATAGACAGATAGCAGGCAACTATTTAGCGCGGGTCAGATTACCAATGGCAATTTCTAACTCCTCAATTTCAATCTCGGTGCTTTGAGCGCTAACATCGGCTACCTTATAGCGCATCGGCCAAGCATCAATAAAGTCAAAGCGAGCCTGCTCTTTGCCAGCCTGGTTGTAAATGACTAAAGAGCCAGCCTTGAGCTGCTTAGCCCATTTGCCCGACTCTACTTCTGCCAGCCACTGCCATAGTGTCACTGAGTTGGTCATTCCCCGCCGCAGCACCAGATTGTCTGTCTTCATTCGCCCTGGAATTTTAGTCGTCACGAGCTGACCGACCTGGTCGCTCTGCCCCCACTTGTTGGGGGTGACTTCCACGATCTCAATCTCTTTCTGCGTCTTCTGAAATCCCTGGCATTCTAGAAAAACGGCATCAACTTCTTCACGGCTACCATCTAAAGAAAGCTCCAGGTAAAAACGGCTCGCTGCCAGCAGTTCTGGAAAGTCTGCCATCGCTACTGCACCCGCTGAATGCCTTCATGCACCAGCTCTAGGGTTTCATTGGCCATATTGGTATCCGCCGCAGTGAACGAGGGGCCTTCGTACTTGCAGGGATAAGCGTTCACCAGCTCCCAGCGGGCTTGCATGTTACCGGCCTGATCATAGGCGCTGACGGAGGCCGCTTTGCGGTTGCTCTCCCAGGCAGAGGAGCCACCATCGTTGGTGTTGCAGTCTTTGTACCAGGTATAGAGGTCTTTGTCAGTTGTGGCTACTAGCTTAACCGTCACGTTGGTGAATTTCTCCACCGTTGGCGTTGCTTGCCGGGTACGTACACCGCCCTTACTAGAGCCGTGCACGCCGCCATCGCCTGCCACTGGTGACTCCACTGACAAACCAGCCACTTCTAAAATCTGCTTTTCAGCAACGCCGTCGGCCTCAAAATAAAACCGACAAGCGGTTAACAATTCTGCCATCGATAAACCTCTTAGTTGAAATTATGATCAAATAAACAGCCTTAAAAACCACGTTTGACGCCATCAAACGGGAGGGGATGCGTAGACAAACGGCATGAAGCGATTGATGCCGGTTCTCTAGGCAAATAGATTTAGCCGCGATCTTGAGAGGGATCCCACTGACTAATGCGGAACACTACAAATTCAGCGGGTCGCACCGGCGAGACGCCGACTTCCACATAGAGCAAGCCCAGCTTCATGGTTTCGGGCGTATTAAGATCGGCGTCGCACTTGACGTAAAAAGCTTCTTCCGGGGTGCTGCCAAACAGAGCACCGCTGCGCCAAATCCGCTCTAGGAAGTTCTTCACGGTGCGGGTAACTCTAGCCCACAGATCTTCATCGTTGGGTTCAAACACGGCCCACTGCGTGCCCTCTTCAATCGACTTTTCGATGTAGCTCATCAGGCGACGCACGCTGATGTAGCGCCAGTCGGTATCGTCCTTCTGAGCGAGGGTACGGGCACCCCAAACCAGCGTGCCGCGATTGCGGAACTTGCGAATGCAGTTGATGCCGACGGGATTGAGCAGTTCCTGCTCGCGAAAATTGACGCTGTAGGCCAAACCGACAATACCTCTGGGCATTTCGTTGGCAGGCGCTTTGTGAATACCGCGCGACTCGTCTGTGCGGCACCAAAGGCCCATCATGTGACCGCAGGGGGGAATGGTAATCGGCTTACCGCTTTCTTTGGGATTGAAGTACCCAATCCCAAAGA
>JAAHIC010000536.1 GCA_010671965.1 Leptolyngbya sp. SIO4C5 | reverse complement strand
TGGCGATCGCCAGTCGCCTGCTGGCAAAAGGCTGGCAGTTACAAAACAAAACTGAGAAATAGCCCCAAAATCGGCATGGGGGGGGGGTAGTTTTTTCTGCTAAGAATTAGACAGTTTTTAGTCATTAATATTCTGATTTGATTTCTTTATTAAAGAAGAGATAAATAATCTTTAAAGCAAGGCTTTTGTTTGGCAATTAAGGCGGCGACAAAAAAGGTTAAAGAAATCTCAATACGGCTGCTTTCAGTCAGCCGACAAAATCTATCCCGATCGCGTGAGGCTGCTTGATCCCACTCGCACATGACGGAGCTAATCCGCATTTATGCTTAGCCTATAGAAGTTAACTGACCGCAGTAGAGAAATCCCCCCCTAATTGCGGTTCGCTTCAGCACAGTCTCCGGATTTTCCTGTGCTAGAATCAGCGTAACCAGCACGCAGCAGGTGATGGATAACCGCCATGTTTGAACGCTTTACAGAAAAAGCAATTAAAGTCATCATGCTGGCCCAGGAGGAGGCCCGCCGTCTGGGTCACAACTTCGTGGGCACAGAGCAGATTCTATTAGGACTCATTGGAGAAGGGACCGGCGTCGCCGCCAAAGTGCTGAAATCGATGGGTGTCAATCTTAAAGACGCTCGGATTGAAGTAGAAAAGATTATCGGACGGGGTTCTGGCTTTGTTGCCGTCGAGATCCCGTTTACGCCTAGAGCCAAGCGAGTTCTAGAGCTTTCTTTAGAGGAGGCTCGTCAGCTCGGCCACAACTATATCGGGACTGAGCACCTTTTACTGGGCCTGATCCGAGAAGGTGAAGGAGTAGCCGCTAGGGTCTTAGAAAATTTAGGTGTCGATCTGTCTAAGGTCCGCACCCAGGTGATTCGGATGCTGGGTGAAACCGCTGAGGTCTCTACTGGGGCCGGTCAGGGGCGCACTAAGACGCCAACGCTGGATGAATTTGGCTCAAATCTGACGCAGATGGCTGCCGAAGGTAAGCTCGATCCCGTTGTGGGTCGTCAAAAGGAGATTGAGCGCGTCATCCAGATTTTAGGCCGACGCACCAAGAACAACCCGGTACTCATTGGTGAACCTGGCGTAGGTAAAACCGCGATCGCTGAAGGATTGGCCCAGCGCATTTCCAACGGCGACGTGCCGGACATCTTGGAAGAGAAGCGAGTTGTCACCTTAGATATTGGCCTGCTAGTGGCAGGTACTAAGTATCGAGGTGAGTTTGAGGAACGCCTGAAGAAGATCATGGACGAGATCCGCTCCGCCGGAAACGTCGTTCTGGTAATCGATGAGGTGCATACGCTGATTGGGGCCGGAGCTGCAGAGGGCGCTATTGACGCGGCCAACATCCTCAAACCCGCCTTAGCTCGCGGTGAACTGCAGTGTATTGGCGCCACTACGCTGGATGAATATCGCAAACACATTGAGCGAGACGCTGCTCTAGAGCGCCGTTTCCAGCCGGTGATGGTGGGTGAACCCAGCGTTGAAGAGACGATTGAGATTCTTCACGGTCTGCGCGATCGCTATGAGCAGCACCACAAGCTGAAGATCCTAGATGAGGCGCTAGACGCAGCGGCCAAGCTCTCGGATCGATATATCTCCGATCGCTATTTGCCCGACAAGGCAATCGACCTAATTGACGAGGCCGGATCGCGCGTTCGCCTGATCAACTCTCAACTGCCCCCGGCAGCAAAGGAACTCGATCGAGAACTGCGTCAGGTTCTCAAAGATAAAGACAACTCGGTGCGCTCTCAAGATTTCGATCGGGCGGGTGAACTGCGCGATCGCGAGATGGAGATCAAAGCTGAGATTCGGGCGATCGCCCAGTCCAAGAAGAACGAAGAAGCCGAAGGCAATGACGAAACGTCTCCGATGGTGGGCGAAGAAGACATTGCTCATATCGTGGCTTCCTGGACAGGGGTACCAGTCAATAAGCTGACCGAGTCTGAGTCCGAAAAGCTGTTGCATATGGAAGATACGCTGCACCAGCGCTTAGTCGGTCAGGATGAAGCTGTCAAGGCCATATCCCGCGCTATTCGTCGTGCCCGTGTGGGCTTGAAAAACCCCAACCGCCCGATTGCCAGCTTTGTTTTCTCTGGCCCTACGGGTGTGGGTAAAACCGAGCTCGCTAAGTCTTTGGCAGCCTACTTCTTTGGCTCTGAAGACGCCATGATTCGGCTTGACATGTCCGAATTCATGGAGCGCCATACGGTTTCTAAGCTGATTGGTTCGCCGCCAGGATATGTGGGCTACAACGAAGGCGGTCAGCTCACTGAAGCAGTACGTCGTCGGCCTTACACGGTGGTTCTCTTCGACGAGATTGAGAAAGCTCATCCAGACGTCTTCAATATGCTCCTGCAGATTTTAGAAGACGGTCGCCTCACAGATGCCAAAGGTCGCACGGTGGACTTCAAGAACACCCTGCTGATTATGACCTCTAATATTGGCTCGAAGGTGATTGAGAAGGGTGGCGGTGGTCTTGGCTTCGAGTTCGAGGAAGACCATGCGGAGTCCCAGTACAATCGCATCCGCTCTTTGGTCAATGAAGAGCTGAAGCAGTACTTCCGACCGGAATTCCTCAACCGCTTGGATGAGATCATTGTCTTCCGTCAGTTGACGAAGGACGAGGTCAAAGAGATTTCCACTATCTTGCTGAAGGAAGTCTTTGGTCGCCTCACTGAGCAGGGCATCACGCTAGAAGTGACTGAGAAGTTCAAAGATCGTCTAGTCGATGAAGGGTATAACCCTAGCTACGGAGCTAGACCTTTACGCCGCGCCATTATGCGTCTGCTGGAGGACAGCCTAGCGGAAGAAATTCTGTCAGGCCGCATTCAGGAAGGCGATACGGCTGTCGTCGATGTCGATGAGGACGGTAAGGTTCAGGTTCGCCTAGGCGAAAAACGCGAGCTGCTACCTCAGGGTGCAGAGTAGCTAATACCTGAATAAATTACTTGAATAAACTTGTGGGGGGTCGGTGTAAATCGGCCCCTTTATTTATGAGCGGATGTGTTAACTTTCGTAACTAGATGTCACGGATTCTTGCTTTACCTGGCGCTGCGACTTGATAATTAATAAAGAAATCATTAATCAGTTTTTGGGTTGAGGCGGTTTCAGGAACTCCTAGTTTTAGCTAAAACCGTCTATATCCAGCTTTGGAGCATTACGGTAATGGGTTTGATACAGAAAATTTTTGGTAGCATTGCAGCTTTTTTTGGCAGCCTGTTTGGTGTTTTAGGAAAAGTCTTTGGTCTTAAGAAATCGGGTTATTTCTTAGAGCTAGACGAGGATAACAGCGGTTCGGCGCCGCAGCCGCAAAAGTCGGCACCGCAGCCGCAAAAGCAGGCGGCGTCGCAGCCGCAATCTGCGTCTCAAAAACAGCCCAAGGCAGAGCCTACTCCTTTAGAAGCGAAGGGAGTAGAAGTTTTTCCCGCCAAGGCTGAAGTGGCCACTGAAGCGGCCCTGAAATCAGAGCAAACCGACGAGGTTTCACCTGAACAACTCGACAAGAAATCCAAACAGTCAGCATCGACCTCACAGGATCTAGCCCCTGCAGGTGCGCTCCCGGTGGCAGCGGCAGAAGCTAAAGGAAATTCTTCTTATTCTTCTGCCCCAGAAAAAACTTTTGCAACCGACTATTTAGTCACCCCCGAAGTAAGCGGGGGTCGCCGTCGTCCCGGACCTAGCCTCTCACCCTTTAAGCAGATGGCTAAGACGGTCAAGGCCCCAGCTAGATAAGCTAGCAGACATAGAGCTTTTGGAAGCAGCCCCTTCAGGCTGCTTTTTTACTCTTTGCCTGAGGTTGATTATCCCCGCGAGTGTTGCAGAGTTGGTAAATTCAGATTGAAAATTGCATTGTCACTTAGCTGAAAAGGTGAAAAAGTGACCACCAATTCCAAGTGTTTTGTACTGCCGACCTGGAACTGTTGTTGTGTAGATGCTGAAAATCAGATAGTTGTCTCGTTTCTTGGTTACAACATTGATAGCTTGCTTCAAGAACCCCCGTCCGAGCAAGA